>JAGBFE010000029.1 GCA_018109965.1 Oscillospiraceae bacterium
TTTATGCCTATTTTATATAATAATACTCTTACAATAGAAAATCAGTTAAGGTATAAATTTTGACAATCAAGGAGAAAAGTTGAAATGAAGATAGTAGGCTTATATTTTATGTGTAAAGGTTTGGTAAAAATGGCTTATGCGGCATATTTGTATATGTCTGCATAGAACATATATCAAATTGTTGTATTTGACAGATATACAAACTAATTAAGAAATTTATACAACTGAATATAATCAATCGTTAAGATAAACACAAAAGAAATATATTTCTTGGAAGTTCGGTGAGATTCCGATACAGTTTTATCCCTGCTGTAATAGGTTACGAAAGCTGCGATACCAATGGCGAAAGCTGAGAAGGGCAGTGAATAGGTTTGAGCCTGAGTCAGAATACAGGTGTTTAGAGATTGAAACAAACAACTTTCCGGAGGCATAAAGCGGAGGTCTATTTTTTATGCAAAATATTGCACAAACAAAACCAAACAACGAAGATAAAAAATGTAAAAAGAAAAAGAATAACAGCTTTTGGGTACGCAACAGTTACAATACAAATGACTGGTGGAAGCCAGGGCAACCTGTTACAGCCGAAGATTTACAGTTGTTGCAGAGGGTGAAAGATTTTTATGAAGAAAACGGATATTCACCTACTAAAGAGGATTTAAATGACTGCACTTATGTTGTAGAGCTGAAAGCACGTTTTCGAACATGGGGAAATATTCTTATTGCAGCAGGATTACCGGGAAGAAATGACCCTTAACAGGTGAAAAAACGAAAAGAAGCTTTAAACCTGAAAGAATAGTTTTTAAATAAATTAAAAAGTTTATAATACTGCATCATTACTTTGCGAGAGACTGTGTTAAATCGCAGCCGCAATGTTGAGGGAAAACGGTGAGAATCCGTTGTATTGCCAGAATGCTGTATGTGCAAGAGGATGCTGTTCATGGCGCGAGCCGGTCATTGGGGAAACCTGAGAAGGCGGAACAGCAAACGCGAAACCAAAGGTTTTACATTGCACGAGCCAGAAGACCGATGATGTTGATAGCATAAAGGGTGTGCTGTTTGGTTTCGGCAACCTTTTTTATCACGAAGTGATGGCCGTGGTAGATGCAAATCTACTGCGGCTTTTTAAATGCAGTTTTATATAAAAGTATAAAACAAAAGGGGGAAGTGAAAAACTTTTGAATGTGACGGTAAAATGTCACAATTCAGCAACGTTTATTCAAAAAATTCTATTTAGGGAGGTTAAAAAATGAAAAAACGATTGCTTGCATTGTTATTGGCTTTTGCAATAACAATAGTATCAATACCGTTTGGGACAATGCAGGTTAGCGCTGCAGAAATCCCATCTGGTGCACCATTCACAGCAATTACAACCGATGCAGGTGCAGTAAGTGCTATTAAAGAAATGAGCACAGTAACATACAGTGGTTACAGTACATACGAAAATGTACCTTATTATCACGTAACAATTCCTGAAGGAGCCACGGAAGTTTATGTAACGCATCCTTCTTCTGAAGACCCGTTTGCTGATACAAGTTATGGTTCCGCATATGGTTATTATGCTGAAACAACTGGCTGGACAGGCGGCGGTATGAGTTATGCTTTTGAAGAAGCAGAAGATGGTTATAAAATCACCTTGCCGCTCAGCGAAACAGCTCAGGACTGGTCGACAGGCGAAACATACGAACTCAGTTTTGTAGCTGATGAAGATGGTTATGTATCTCATGCAGTTGCAGTGGAAAGAAACGATTATTCTCCAATCGCATTCTTTACTTTTGAATATGCACAGGCAGCACATAGTCACACTTATGAAGCAGTTGTAACAGCTCCAACCTGTACAGCAGGCGGTTACACAACCTACACCTGTTCCTGCGGTGAAAGCTATACAGGTGATGTAACAGAAGCAACAGGGCACAGCTATGCTGACGGCGTTTGCACTGTTTGCGGTGCAGCAGACCCTGATTACGCAGAACCAGCAGTTAATTACACAGTTGATTTTATCGGTAAAACAACATCTGCAAATATTGATGTGGCTAAGGGGGTAATGAATACTCTTACAATAGCTGTTAATCAAGATGTAACTTTTGAAACACTGGAATTAAAGTTTAAATATGATACTTCTGTACTTAATTTTAAAAGCATGGGTTTAGCATACGACTACACGGTAGTAACAGAGGATGGTACTATTACTGCTACAATTGCTGGTCCAGGCACACTAACTGCAGAGAATGGCTTAAGAGCAGTTTTTATGGCACAAACTGCTGCACTTGGTGATGCAACAGTTACACTTAAATCAATTAAAGTTGATGGCACAGAAATCCTTGCTGAACCAATTTCTGTTGTAACAACCTGCGGCTATAAAGCAGAACTTCCAACAGGCGAAGGCTATACAGTTGCAGGTGAAGCATACGCAGCAGTTGGCGGTGACTATACATTTACAGTAGATATTGCAGAAGGTTATCAGGCAACTGAAAGCTTTGCTGTTAGCGCAAATGGTACAGTACTCACAGCTGATGAAAATGGCGTTTACACTGTATCAGCAGTTTCCGAAAATCTTGTAATTACAGTTGAAGGTGTGGAAGTTGTTGAAACAGAAGACACCGAACCAACAAAACCTTTTACAGCAATCACAACCGATGACGGTACAGTTATTGCTGCAGAAAAAATTACATTTGTTAAAAATGTAAAATACAACGGTTTCCAGATTACTTTCCCTTACTATCATGTAAAAGTACCAGCAGGTACAACATATATTGATGTAACATATCCTGAATCAGCAAATGCTACTGATTATGCATTCTACGCAGATACAACAAACTGGTCAGGTGATTATTTCTACGCAGGCGGCACAGGTAGATTGCCATTAAACGAAGACGAAATGAGCTTTGTTTCTGAAAACGGCACAGCGCCTTATGCAGTTGCAACAGAAACTTCTGAATATCGTCCAATCGCATTCTTTACATTTGAATATGAAGAAGGCACAACACCGGAAGTTCCATCAGATGAACCTGAACGTAAATTCACACAGATAACTGCAGGCGAAA
>JAGBFE010000251.1 GCA_018109965.1 Oscillospiraceae bacterium
CCCGGGTGAAACTATTTTCATCAAAACCGTGGGCATGGCACTGTTTGATGTTGTGTGCGGCAACGAAATTTACAAAAAAGCTGTAGAAAACGGTATTGGTACCGAACTTGATTTTTAAACCTGCAAAAAACCTCTGAACATCCGTGTTCAGAGGTTTTCCTTTATCTGTTGGTTTTATAAACTTTTATTCTGCAGCAATACGCCAGTCAATCGGCTCAAGGCCGTGCTGCACAAGATAATCATTGGCTTTTTTAAAATGTCCGCAACCAAAGAACCCGCGGTAGGCTGACAGCGGACTTGGATGAACCGTCTGTAAAATAAGGTGTTTTGGATTGGTTATCAGCCTTGCCTTGCTTTTGGCATTGCTGCCCCAAAGCAGAAACACACAAGGCTCTTCCTTGTTGTTCAGGGATGCAATAACATTGTCGGTGAAGGTTTCCCACCCGCAAGTCTTGTGGCTTTGTGGCTGATTCTGGCGCACCGTCAGCACAGTGTTGAGCAGCAGCACCCCCTGGTCTGCCCAGCTTTGCAGGTATCCGTAGTTTTTAGGCATCTGCACCCCAAATTCATCTTCGATTTCCTTGTACATATTCACAAGGCTTGGCGGCGGCATAACCCCAGGTTTTACCGAAAAGCTCATCCCGTGTGCCTGCCCCGGGTTGTGATACGGGTCCTGCCCCAGAATAACCACCTTGGTATTTTTGAAGCTTGTGGCTTTGAGAGCATTGAAGATGTCGTACATATTTGGATAGACAGTCTGCGTGGAGTATTCCTTTTTAAGAAACTCACGGATTGCAAGATAATAAGGCTTTTCAAATTCACCTTTGAGGATATCATCCCAGTCATTGCCTAAATTAACCATAAAATCACCTGCTGAAAAATATATTGTATTAAAATTATTTTATCATTACCTGTCGGTTTATTCAACACAAAGCACCACATTTGACCTGACATTTCATATATGCTAATATAATTATTATTTATGTATCAGCAAAACTATTAAGGTGGTGATAAAATGCTTATTTTAAGGGATATGTCCGAAAGCGACATCGAAGATTATGTAAAATGGTTCACAACAGAAACCGAATGGGGCAGTTGGGATGCACCGTGGGAACCTTTTGAAGATAATGAAAATTCTGTCCGCCAGCAATGGACGCAGACATTTAATTATCTTAACAATTATTCTTCTGAAAGAGAAAAATACCGTTTTGAAATTGAACTTGACGGCAAACATATCGGTTGGGTTGGCTCTTACAGGGATATGGAATACATCGAAAACCACAACAACATACCCGTTATAGGCATAACTATCCCCTCTGTTTCTCACCGCAGGAATGGCAATGGCACAAAAGCTTTGACACAGTTTATAGATTATTGGAAAAGTTTGGGCTATACACAGCTTTACACACAAACCTGGTCAGGAAATTATCCAATGATAAAGCTTGCAGAAAAACTTGGATTCAGAGAAATTTTACGGAAGAAAAATTTCCGCACAGTAAACGGCAAAAAATATGACGCCATAACTTTCCGTTTGGATTTACAATAATATTATAAAACCAAAAAACAGCAGAACACCCCGATGTGTTCTGCTGCTTTTTATTACATATTATTCTGTTACTTGTTCAGCAACTGCTTTTTTTCTGCCTCTTTTTGGCTTTTCTGCTGCAACTGCTTCTGCCGCAGCTTCTTCAGTCACAGCTTTTTTTCTTGTTGCTCTTTTCTTTGGCGCTGCCTGTTCAGTTACATCTGCAGTTTCAGCCTTTTTTCTTGTTCTTTTCGGTTTTTCTGCTGTTTCAGCAGCAGTTTTCTTTGCCGCTGTTTTGCGTGTTGTTTTCTTTTTTTCTATGGGTGCTTTTTCAGCTGCTTCCTCTTTGAAAACAACAGAAGTTCTTGCCGGCAGGTAAAGTTCCACAAAATACTGTCCGTCAAACTCTTTTACAGGATAGGTCATATGTGCAACAAGATTGTTGCCGCCATATTTTTCATCATCACTGCAAAGTGCAACTGTGTAGTCTGCTTTATTCGGTACAGGCACCAGCACATTTGTCAGTGACTGGCTTGGGCTGAAGTTGAACGCAAACAGCAGACCATTGCGGTAGAACACAAGTGTCTGTTCAGGGTCTTTCTGCAGGCAAAGGTTTGCCATTCTCTGGTCAAAGATACGGTGTTCCTTTGTAAGCTTTATCATATCCCTGTCAAAGTCACCCAGCCATCTGTATTTGAGCATATCGTTATAGTACAGGCTCCACTGTCTGCGGCAGTAATGGAAGCTCCAGCCGTTGCCTTCTCTCGGGAAGTCAATCCATTCCGGATGACCGAATTCGTTGCCCATAAAGTTAAGGTATGCTTCGCCGCCGCCTGCAAGGGTGAAAAGACGAATCATCTTGTGCAGTGCAACTGCGCGGTCGATAACAGGATTGTGACAGTCCTTGTTCATATCGGTGTACATATTTGCACCTGCAAGGCGGAAAATCATTGTCTGGTCGCCCACAAGTGCCTGGTCGTGGCTTTCAACATAAGCCACAGTGCCTTCACCAGGGCGTCTTAAACACATATCGCCCCACATGCCGCCGATATGCCAGTGCTCGTCCTGTTTTTCTTTTACGGTACGCACCCACATATCCGGCAGCCCCATTGCAAGACGGTAGTCAAAACCGATGCCGCCGTCCTCAATTGGCAGACACATACCCGGCATACCGGACATATCCTCTGCTATAGTAATTGCCTTTGGATTAACCTGACGGATAAGCTCGTTGGCAAGCTGCAGATATGTAACAGCCTCAACGTGTGTATTGAGTGAGAAATATTTGCTGTTGTCAAAGGCTGTACCAAGACCGTGGTCGTGATAAAGCATTGAGGTTACGCCGTCAAAACGGAAACCGTCAAAGTGATATTCTGTCATCCAGAACTTAAGGTTTGACAGCAGGAAATGTATAACCCCATCCTTGCCGTAGTCAAAACACTTGGTGCCCCATGCAGGGTGGTCACCCTTGCCGCCGCTGTGGAAAAACTGCCAAACAGTGCCGTCAAACATATTTATGCCTTCAGCAGTGTTTTTTACAGCGTGGGAATGAACAACATCCAGCAGCACGCGGATGCCCATTCCGTGAGCTTTGTTAACCAGATATTTCAAATCCTCCGGTCTGCCGAACCAGCTGGAAGCAGCATAGAAGCTGGAAACCTGATAGCCAAAGCTGCCGTAATACGGATGTTCCATAATTGCCATAAGCTGGATGGTGTTGTAGCCGCATTCCTTTACCCACGGCAGCACGTTGTCGGCAAATTCGCGATAGGTGCCAACCTTGCCTTCCTCCTGAGACATACCAACGTGAGCTTCGTATATATAAAGGGAATCTTCCCCTTCAAAATCCTTGTCGGTCCAGTCAAAAACCTTTCGGTCATCAACCACTTCAGCGGTCCACATAATTGTCTGCGGGTCCTGCACAACTCTGCGTGCATAAAGGGGGATATGCTCTGTACGGGTCATATTTGCATCTACAACTGTTTTCACCTTACAGCCGTCCCACAGCATATTTTCATCGAGATGCAGCTCCCATATACCGTTGTCAAGTCTGGTCATCGGAAATTCTGTCTGACGCCATTCGTTGAATTCCCCTGTGAGATAAAGCTGGTAGGCGCTTGGTGCCCATTCGCGGTAAACCCAGCCCTCATCTGTGTGATGTATGCCAAAATAATCGTGAGCATTGGCAAATTCATTAAGTGTCATTGTGCCGCCTGTAAGACGCCATTTTGTATCGTGATAAAGATGCATACGCAGGTCTATATCACCTTTGTAATCCGCAAGCTGCGGATTTAGTTCCAAAATTCTGTACATAGTAATACCTCCTGATAAATCACAGTATCCCATTTTGTTTTATTATAACACCTTGGTACAAAAAAGTGAACTGTAAAAACACAGCAAAAAACCGCCTTTAATGTCATAATTATGCCAAAAACAATATCCCTCACACGTCTAACCGTGCAAGGGATATATATTTTGTGTGTTCTATTATATTTCAACTAATCAAACATATCCTTGATTTTCTTAAAGAAACCTTTTCTCTGTTCGTAGTTGTCGTCCTTGAGTGTTGCCTCAAATGCTTCCAATGCCTTGCG
>JAGBFE010000030.1 GCA_018109965.1 Oscillospiraceae bacterium
CCAGCCATTGGGTGAACACCGATAAATTCGCAGTCAGGGCGCAGAATGTTTTGTATTTTGTCCACAATTGCACCTTTGATGCCTGTTACATCGGTTACAAGGGCACCGCTTTTGAAATACTGCTGATTTTTATCAATCCAGTCCACAATAAGACTTGGATAGAGCCCCGAAATGATAACATCCGCCTTGCCGATAAGCTGCCCGTCAGTTATTGTGCTGCCCTCATCGACAATGCCTTTTTCAAGGGCATAATCTATGGCTTTGGGGTCAATATCTATGGCATAAACCCTGTGGTCCCATTTTTTGAGTCCCATGGCAATGCTGCCGCCAAGGAGACCAAGACCCACTATGAGAAAGCTTTTGTCCTTAATCATAAAGTTCCACCTCAATTCCCGCTTTTTTCATATCGTCAAAAAATGACGGATAGCTTTTGGTGATTGCCTCGCAGCCGTCAATTGTGCCGCCCAGCACCGAAAGTGCAACGGCTGTTGCCATAACAATGCGATGGTCCTTCCAGCCATTGATGATTTCTGTTGGTGTGGTGTATCCGCCGTGTATAACCATTTCGTTTTCGGTATCTTCAATTTTGCAGCCCATTTTTGCACATTCGGTCTGCATTGCCAGGATGCGGTCGCTTTCTTTAATTCGCAGACGGCCTGCGTTTGTGATGTTGCTTGTACCCTCACTGAACATTGCAAGGGTGCACAGCACAGGCCCTAAATCCGGGCAGTTTTTAAGGTCAACGGATGTACCTTTAAGACCCTTTGATGCATTGACTTTATAAATGCCGTTTTCAAAAGATATTTCACAGCCAAAGTCAGACAGTATCTGCAAAATCTGCCTGTCACCCTGCAGGCTGTCAGGGTCCATACCGCAGATATCCACAGGGTTGTTGACCGCACTGAGCACGCCGAAAAATGCAAACTGGGAAAAATCCCCCTCCACCGTTTCGTTGCGGGCAAGGTATTTCTGGTTGCCTTTGATATAAAGTGTAAGGTCATCCTGCCAGATAATTTCCACACCGAACTTTGCCAGCATCTGTATTGTCAGGTCAATATAACTGCGGCTTTCAAAGGGTGGCAGAATGTGTATGGTGCTGTCCTCTTTGAGCAATGGCAGGGTGAACAGCAGCCCGCTGATAAACTGGCTGCTCACATTGCCCGCAAGGGTGTATTTTTTTGCAGGGAACGGGCCCTGAATTTCTATTTTTTCTTCCGTCTGTTCAAACATCAGATCTGCTTCGGCAAAAATTTCACGGTAAATTTTCTGCGGACGTTTGAGCAGGCGGTTTTTGCCTGTAAAGGTAATTTTTTGCCCTGTGAGTGAAAAAAGCGGAATTAAAAAGCGCAAAGTTGAGCCAGACTCGTTACATTCAATATGTGTGTCGGCAATATGGGAAAAATCCTTTATCCCTTTCACTTTCACCGTGGTTTTGCCGCATTCAATCTGTGCACCGAGCTTGCGCATACAGTCGATAGTGGTGGTGATATCCACAGAATAGTCGATGTTGGATATCACGCTTTCGCCCTCCGCCAGTGCCGCACAGATGATTGCGCGGTGTGCCATACTTTTGCTTGGCGGAATTGTGATGCTGCCGCAGGCTTTTGAAGGTTTTATAACTGCTTTCATATTTTACAGTCTCTTTTCGTTTTATTGTACAAACAGACCGACAGGCTATTTTCTGACGGTCTGTTTTTGTTTTATATATCTCTGCCTATAACCTGTGCAACTGCACGGGCTTTTTTGACAAGCTCGGCAAATTTTGCAGGTTTCAGACACTGTGCGCCGTCGCTCCAGGCACATTCAGGGTGGTCGTGAACTTCGATGATAAGTCCGTCCGCACCTGCTGCAACAGCAGCAAGGGACATGCTTTCGATATATTTCCAGTTGCCTGTTGCGTGGGACGGGTCAATGATAATCGGCAGATGGGTTTTTTCCTTGATAATAGGGATAACCGACAAATCAAGGGTGTTGCGTGTGTATTTTCAAAGGTGCGGATACCGCGCTCGCACAGGATAACATTTTCGTTGCCGTTTGCCATGATATATTCGGCACTCATTATCCATTCTTCAATGGTGTTTGCAAGGCCGCGCTTGAGCAGAATCGGCTTTGTGGTGCGTTTGCCCACCGCTTTGAGCAAAGTAAAGTTCTGCATATTGCGGGCACCAATCTGTATTACGTCAACATATTTTTCAAACTCGTCAATCTGGTCAGAGTCCATAAGTTCGCTGACAATTGGCAGGCCTGTGCGGTTGCGTGCTTCCACCATATCAAGGATACCCTCGGTTTCCAGCCCCTGAAAAGCATATGGCGAGGTACGCGGTTTGTATGCGCCGCCGCGCAGCATAACTGCACCTGCGTCCTTTACCTGCTGTGCAAGGGAGCAGATGTGGTCCAGCCCCTCAACAGAGCAGGGACCGCCGATAACAACAACTTTTTCCTTGCCGCCAACCTTGATGTCGCCAACGTTAATGATGCTGTCTTCGGGGTGGAAAAGTCGGTTTGATTTTTTGTATGGTGAGGCAATGCGGGTAACGTTTTCCACAATCAGATTGGCTTTTATCTGTCTTTCGTCCACATTTGTGGTGTCACCGACAAGGCCTATGATGTGATAATTTTTACCCACAGAGTCGTGTATTTCAAACCCCTGTGCCTTAAACTCATCCACAAGCTGCTGTATAAGCCTTTGCGGAGCATCATTTTTTAATGTAATAATCATAATTTATTTTCCTTTGACCAGATGATTTATTGCCATAACATAGCCGTCGATACCGCAGCCTGTGATTGTTTTGCAGCAGGCCTGCCTAATATATGATATCTGACGGAAATCTTCTCTTTCCTCCACCTTGGAGATATGCACCTCCACAGTCGGTATCATAACCGATTTTACTGCATCAAGCAGTGCAATGGAAGTGTGTGTATACGCGCCCGGATTGATGACAATGCCGTCAACGCCATTGAAATATGCCCACTGGATTTTGTCCACAAGGTCACCCTCGTGGTTGGACTGATAGCACTCAATCTCCACACCAAGTTCCTGCCCTGTTTTTTTGCAGGTTTCGATGAGGGCATCAAAATTCTGTACACCGTAGATGTGTTTTTCACGGATGCCGAGCATATTTATGTTTGGCCCGTTAATAACCAGTATTTTCATTGCACACCTCCACAAGTTTTTCCAGTGCAGTGCCGAAATAGGAATTATTCTCCACAACAGCATCACTGTATTTTTCGTAAAGCGGAAGCCGTTCCTCCGCCATTTTGTACAACGCAGCACGGCTGCTGCTCAATGGGCGGTTGCCACCCGTGGCCAGTTTTGCCACATCCCTCTTTATGTAAATTATGTAACCGTTAAGGCTCAAAGCCTGCATATTCAGCGGATTTTTCACTATCCCGCCGCCGCAGCTGATAACTGTGTGGTTGCGTTTTGACAGCTCAATACACACCTGTGTTTCAAGCTGTCTGAAGCCGATTTCGCCCTGCTGCTCAAAAATCTGCGGAACAGGCATACCTGCCGTTTTTTCAATTTCGGCATCCATATCGGCAAATTCCATGCCAAGCTTTGCAGCCAGCTTTTTGCCAAGGCTTGACTTGCCGCAGCTTGGCATACCGATAAGCACAATGCTGCGTTTGTCACTGTACAGTTTTTGTGTTATATCGCCGATAACAGAACGGCTGACTGCCCTGCCGGTAAAAAACTCCACAGCGCTGACCGCCTGGCCAACCAGCATTTCCAGCCCTGCAATATATGGGATATTTTTTTGTTTTGCGGCATAGCAAAGGCTTGTACACAGCGGGTTGTACACCACATCGATGACCCCTTTGCAGTTTGGATAATCATTTAAATCAACAATTGCCGACATTATATCGGGCAGCATACCTACACTTGTGGTGTTGATGATAAATTCAATATCGGTGCGGCTTTTCATCTGTTCATAGGTGATGAAAGGCTCGCCTTTGTTGCGTGCAACACGGATGATTTCCTTTGCGTTCAGTGCCTTGCACACCGCAAAAGCAGTTTTGCTTGTGCCGCCCGAGCCGCAGATTGCCACAACTTTGCCGTTTAAATCAAAATGATTTTCTATCATCCATTTTAAGCCGTCATAGTCTGTGTTGGTGGCATACAGTTTGCCGTCCACATTTTTTACAGCGTTTACCGCGCCTATCTGTGCAGCTTTTTCATCCACAAAATCACAATACTGTATAACCATTTCCTTGTAAGGAATGGTCACATTGATGGCATCAAACGCCTTTTGTTCCATAAAAATTGGGAACTCATCACGGCTTAACGGCATTATGTCATAGGTGTAATCTGCAATGGTTTCGTGTATCGGTTTGGAAAAACTGTGCCCCAGTTTTTCTCCTATAAGCCCAACTTTCATTCACAAAGCCACCTTTCGCCAAAATGCTGCACCAGCAAATCGAGCAGTGCAAGGGCAGTCATACTGTCCACCACAACCCTTGCGCGATGGAAAATTGCAGGGTCGTGACGGCCTGCAAGGGTCAGCTTTGCGTTTTGCATAGTTTCAAGATTAACTGTGTCCTGTTCCTTGAAGATTGACGGGGTAGGCTTGATTGCTGTGCGGAACACAACAGGCATACCGTTGCTTATGCCCCCGTTGATGCCGCCGTTGTTGTTGGTTCTTGTAACAACTTTGCCGCCGCACATTTCAAATGCATCGTTAACTTCACTGCCAAGGCAGTTGGCAAAATCAAAACCGAGGCCAAATTCAACGCCCTTTACGCCGCCGATGGAAAACAGATAGTGGCTCAGCACACTTTCAAGGCTGTTGAAATAAGGTTCGCCCACACCTGCAGGCAAACCAAGCACTGCAGTTTCCAGCACACCGCCAACGCTGTCGCAGGCTGTGCCGATATTTTCGATATGCTGCTGCATCTGTGTGCCGATATCTGCATCAAGGGTTGCAAAATACTGTGAATTGCACAAAGCAATATCGTCAGCATAGTTTTCAAAATCTCTGTCCTCAATATGCTGACATTTTTTGATATGTGTGCCGATAGTTATACCTTTGTTTTTGAGGATATCAATTGCAATTGCACCCACAGCAACAATCGGTGCTGTGAGACGTCCCGAAAAATGGCCGCCGCCTCGCCAGTCCTCAAAACCTGCATATTTGATGTGTGCTGCATAATCTGCGTGGCTCGGGCGCGGTAATTCGGGATGATAGTCACCGCTGCGCTGGGTTTTGTTTTCAATGGTAATATGTATGGGAGTTCCTGTTGTACAGTCATTGAACACACCGCTGGTGATGCTGAATTCATCAGCTTCCCTGCGCTGTGTGGATATTTTGCCCTTTGGTCTGCGCTTGTCCAGCTGGGAGGCGATAAAGTCGGTATCCACCTTTATCCCTGCAGGAAAACCGTCTGCCACAACACCGATTGCCGCGCCGTGACTTTCGCCGTAAAGGGCCAATGTAATATTTTTGCCTATTACACTTTTCATAGCTTAACTCCCGAAATATTTTCTCAGTTCATCAATTTTTATCTTTTCGATATATGCTTTGCCAATCTGGTCCACCTTTATCACATCAATGGTGTCGCCACTGGCTTTTTTGTCGTTTTTTATAAATTCGATGCATTTTTCCGTGTCCAGCTCTTTGACAAGCGGAATATGCATTTTGCCAAGTATTTCCACAAGGTCGGCTTTTATCTGTGCATCCTCGCAAATCATCACCATACCGTTGGCAACACATTCTCCGTGGTAATAATCGTGCAGATTATAGGCACTTTCAATTGCGTGACCGATTGTATGACCGTAATTTAAAATTTTTCTTAAATTCTGTTCCTTTTCATCCTGCTGGACAACATCGCGTTTTATCAGCAAACTGCGTATGATAATGTCCTCGAGATATTCACTGCCCACAGTGATTTCCTGTGCGTGGTTTTTGAAAATTCCGAACAGCTGTGCATCACGGATACAGCCCGCTTTGAGTGCTTCCACAAGACCGTTGTAAAAATGGCGTTTTTCAAGGGTGCGGAGTGTTTCGGTATCCACAAACACTATTTCGGGATGGTAAAAACTGCCCACACAGTTTTTGATGCCGTTAAGGTTGATTGCCACCTTGCCGCCAATGGAGGAGTCTATCTGTGAAAGGGTGGTGGTAGGTATGGACACAAAACGGCAGCCCCGTTTGTATGTTGCCGCCACAAAGCCTGCAAGGTCACCCACAACACCGCCGCCAAGGGCAATAACAAGGTCCTTGCGGGAAAATCCGTTTTCCAGCAGTTTTGCCAGCAAACTGCTGTAAACCTCAAAGCTTTTTGCCTCTTCGCCCTGAGGCACCCGGGCAAGTATTGCGCCGTCAAACTGACCGAGAACAGCTTGCTTTAAGCTGTCGGGAATATTGTCGTCGCTGATGACCATAACTTTGCCTGTGTGGCTGAAATAGTCTTTAAGGCGGGTATGGCAGCCTTTTTCCACAATCACACGGCTTTGCGCATCGGCAAGTTTAACTGTAAACTCCATAATCCCCCTCTTTTCTCCTGATTATATCCATATAACACCGCACAACATGGCGGCTTAAAATTTATGCTTTAATAATATTTTAGTTTACTATATTTTTATGGGTTAAATCAAGTAATAACGGCTGCAGTGTATATTTTTTTGCAAAAATCAGTTGTTATTGCAAAACATTGTGATATACTTTAGATAAATTATCCTTTTATGCAGAGGTGCTGTTGTGAACAAACTTGAAAAAGCAAGACAGACAATCAATATTTGCGATGAAAACATTGCCGCATATTTTGAGCAGCGTATGCACGCCGTGGGTGATGTGATAGCTTTTAAAATCGAAAACGGGCTGCCCATTCTGGACAGTGGCAGAGAAAAGGAAGTTATCGAAAAAAACCTTGCAAAAATCAGAGATGAAAAGCTGAAACCATATTTTGAGGATATGCTTGTGCAGCTTATACGCATAAGCAAGGAATATCAGCAGGCTGTTCTTGACAGTACAAAAGACAGCACAGACTGCAAAAAATCAGATACAGAATCTTGTGCCGTGGAGGTTAAATAGTATGAATTTTATCAAAAACAGTGCAGACAAAAACCCGATAGTTGACACGGTTTTTACCATTGTGCGCAAGGCAGTTGCCGCAAAGGAACAGTATGGTGCCGAAAATGTAACCGACGCAACACTGGGTTCACTTTACAGCGAAGACGGCAACCTTGTTGCAATGGAAAGCGTTTTTAAAAGCTTTGACGAAGTAACCCCAAAACAGAAAGCAGGTTATGCAAGCGGATTTATGGGCAACCCTGATTTCCGTGCACTGTGCACCGACTGGGTGCTGGCAGGCACAAACCTTTGCAGCAGCGTGGTGGCAACCCCGGGCGGCACAGGGGCGGTAAGCCTTGGTATAGGTGAATTCCTTGAAACAGGCGAAACCGTGCTGGTGCCTGACATTGCCTGGACAAGCTATGCCATTATGGCAAAGGACAAACAGCTTGGCTGTGTGCAGTACAATATGTTTGATGAAAATGACAATTTCAACCTTGAAAGCATAAAAGCACAGGTGAATGCCCTCAAAGGCAAACAGAACCGCATTGTTATTGTTATCAACGACCCTTGCCACAACCCTACGGGCTATTCAATGAGTGATGCAGAATGGGCAGAGCTTATCAGCTTTTTAAACGAAGTGGGCAAAACTACACCTTGCATTATCCTCAACGACATTGCCTACATCGACTATTCCTACGACCTTGAAAATTCAAGAGCGTATATGAAAAACTTTAAAAATATCAGCGAAAATGTGATGGTTGTCATCGCTTTCAGCTGCAGCAAAACACTGACAAGCTACGGTATGCGCTGCGGTGCCGCAGTGATTGCCGCAAAGGATGCCGAAAGTGTGCGCGGGGCAGAAATTGTGTTTGAAAAATCCGCCCGTGCTTTGTGGAGCAACGTGAACAACGGTGCAATGCACAACTTTGTAAATCTCATCAAAAACCACAAGGATGAATTTATGACAGAAAAGGCAGAATACATCCGCCTGCTTAAAGAGCGCAGCGACATTTTTGTAAAGGAAGCTGCCGAATGCAATCTGCCGCTGTACCCATACAAAGAGGGCTTTTTCATCACACTTAAAGTGGACAACGCTATCCGCGAAAGATATCACGAAGTGCTGATGGAAAACAATATCTTTACCGTGCAGGTAAACAAAGGCATCCGCGTTGCAGTATGCAGTTTGCCTGTGGAAAAGGCAAAAGGCCTTGCAAAACGTATGAAGGATATTCTTGACAGCTTAAACTGATATCATATGATTGCTCATTCTATATTCTGAAATATTAACAGCAAATTCAAAGCCCTGTTTTGCAGGGCTTTTTTATTTTTGATATTAAGGCAAACAACTAAATAAAATAATTAAAAATGCAGCTTTTATTCATAAAAATTTGTCAAGCCTTTTTTGTGTAGAAAAATAGCTAAAAATTTTGGCTTAAATTCTATATATATTATACAAACGTGCACTTTACACACAAGATATTGGAGTGTATAATAAATAAAGCGACAATATCTAGTCATAATCTATTAACTGCGCAAACGAAAATCTTAACTATAAACACAGGGAAATGAGGAAATAGAAAACTATGCTTACCAGTATCATCAAACGAGACGGCAGAGTTGTTATCTACGACCGCAACAAAATCAAAATGGCTATCCTCAAGGCTATGGAAGCCAGCGGAAACACCGATTTTGACAAAGCTGACGAGGTAACTGAATCTGTTGAAAGATATTTTAACAACCAGAACAGCAAGTCCACACCAAGTGTTGAAGAAATCCAGGACCAGGTTGAACACGAGCTTATGGCTGCAGGCCTTGACAACGTTGCAAAAAAATACATTCTGTACCGCGCAAGCCGCAACACAATCCGTGAAAGAAAGACAAAGCTGGTTCAGGTTTTTGACGAAATCACTTTCAGCGATGCATTGGACAGTGACGTTAAACGCGAAAATGCAAATATTGACGGCGACACCCCAATGGGCACAATGCTTAAATACGGCAGCGAAAGTGCAAAGGACTATTTCCTTAAATTCCTTTTGAGCCCTGACCAGGCAGAAGCACACCGTGACGGTTACATCCACATTCACGACTTTGACTTCTACGCACTCACAATGACCTGCTGTCAGATTGACCTTATCAAACTGTTCAAAGGCGGCTTCAGCACAGGTCACGGTTTCCTGAGAGAACCAAACGATATCCAGAGCTACTCCGCTCTTGCATGTATCGCAATTCAGTCCAACCAGAACGACCAGCACGGCGGTCAGAGCATTGTTAACTTTGACTACGGCCTTGCAGACGGCGTAAGAAA
>JAGBFE010000252.1 GCA_018109965.1 Oscillospiraceae bacterium
CAGTGAGTGGAACACGTCAACTGCGCGGCGGTTGTGCATAAAGCTGTTGCAGTAAACAGATATAAGCACCGAACCTGCCATAACCACTGCAAAATAAAGCAGTGCCGATATATTGGTATAAATTTCCGGCATACCGGTAAATCCGTAATAGCTGAAGCCCTGTGCAGCACGTTCGGCTGCTTCAATCGCTTCCATCACATAGGTCATAGGATATGTAATGAAACACAGCAGTGTGTAGATAAGAAACATACCTTTCATACGTCTGAGGGCGCTTTTGTACAGCGAAACAAACAGCTGTCTGTCAGAAAATAATGTTGTTTGTGTCATAACCTATCGCCTCCATTTCGTATACAAAAACTTCTTCCAGTGTAAGCGGAATATAATCCACAAATATCGGATTGTAGTTGGACATAAATTTTTCGGCTTCATCACAGCCCATTGCACAGGCTATTGTGTAAACACTGCCCGATTTTTTAACAGAAAGTATTTTGCTATTTTCAAATTTTTCGGCATCCACACCGCTGTCCTTTGCAAATGCAACCTGCACCTTGCAGAAACGGTCGGACAAAGCGTCCATTGTGTGCTGCATAATCAGCTTGCCCTGATGCAGAATACCCACTGTGTCACAGAAATCTTCCAGCTCCCTTAAGTTGTGGCTGGAGATGATAACTGTCATATCTCTTTCCTGTACTTCCTCGGCAATAAGCTTGCGCACCGCCACACGGATAACAGGGTCAAGACCGTCAAATGCTTCATCCAGCAACAGATATTTTGGCTGACAGCTTAACGCAAGGATGATTGCGGCCTGACGGCGCATACCTTTTGAAAAGTTTTTTACCCTTGCAGTTTTGTCGATAGGAAATCTGCCCGACAGTTTTTCGTATTTTTCCTGTGACCATGTGGGATACAGACCCATATACATACGGCTCATATCGTCCATACTGCCGTTTGGCAGAAAAAACATATCGTCACTTACAAAAAACACTTTGTTTTTGGCTTTTACGTTTTCATAAACAGGCTCATCATCCACAAACACGTTGCCGCCATCAGCATAATAAACACCGCTTACAGTGCGCAGAAAGGTGCTTTTGCCGCTGCCGTTGGTGCCGACAAGCCCGTAGATTTTGCCCTGACCGATAGATATGTTAAGACAGTCAACAGCAGTTTTGCTGTCAAATTTTTTGGTAAAATCTGTAGCTGTTATCATACCTTTTCCTCCTCTGAGAATACTTTTTCAATGCAGGATATAACCTGCTGTTTTGTGGCATTGCAGGCCTTGAGCTGTAGGCACAGCTGTTCAAGGCTTTCCATTGCAGCATCGGTCTCTTTTTGTTTTACAGCGCTGATATCATTGACAAAACTGCCTTTGCCTGCTACGGAATATATAATGCCCTCCTTTTCCATATCCTGATAGGCCTTTTGAATAGTGTTTGGGTTGATGCCCAAATCTCTCGCAAGGCTGCGAACTGACGGGAGCTGTGAATCCTGTTCCAGCACGCCCGCCATTATCAGCTCTAAAGTTCTGTTTTTAAGCTGTTCGTAAATTGGCACACGGCTTTTTAAATCAAGTATAAACATAGCTCTCTCCTTCAATTATTTTACCCAATCCAACTGTATTAGTTGAAATAATACAGTTAGTACAGTTTTATAATAACAACAGTACAGCGGAATAGCAAGTATTTTTGCAAAATTTAACAATTTATACATTTTTTGCAACAAAAAACGATAAAATATTTTACAAATTGTAATTTTATTTACAAATATTACATTATTTTATCAATTTTGACATCGGTTTCAAAAACAATAATGACTTTGCAGCACAAAAAACACCCCGACAAATTGTCGGGGTGTTGGTGCGTATAATACAGTTATCTGTCAAAACAGATGTACAGATTATTTTTTGATAATCTGTGGGCCCTGTGGTGTGTCTTTAACTTCGTAGCCCATTGCTGCAAGTTCGTCACGGATCTGGTCAGCGCGTGCCCAGTTCTTTTCTTTTCTTACAGCTGTTCTTTCTTCTACCAGAGCTTTAACCTCTGCAGGGATTTCGTCCTTGTTGCGGTTATAAAGGATACCCAGAACTTCAGCCATTTCATCAAATGCTTTTGCAGCGTGTTCCAGAGCAGCTTTTGACTGTTCCTTGCCGTTAACGTTGATGAATGTTACAAGTTCAAACAGTTTGGACAAAGCATCGGCTGTGTTGAGGTCGTCATCCATAACTGCAACAAATTCTGCTACAAGTCTGTCAGCTTCAGCAACGATTTCGTCTTTGCCGTCAGCAGCATGGCTGATAAGGAAATCAAGATGTTCTCTTGCTGTGTAAAGTCTTTCAAGACTGGATTTGCACTGGTCGATAATTTCTCTTGTAAAGTTGAGCGGTGAACGGTAGTGTGCTGTCAAAAGGAAGTAACGGATAACTTCGTAGCCAACCTGTTCGGCAATTTCACGCACTGTGAAGAAGTTGTTGAGTGATTTTGACATTTTCTGGTTGTCAACGTTAAGAAATGCGTTGTGCATCCAGTAGTGGCTGAATTCGCAGCCGTTTGCACATTCGCTCTGTGCAATTTCGTTTTCGTGGTGTGGGAAGATAAGGTCTTCGCCACCGCAGTGAAGGTCAATTTTGTCACCGAGGTGTTTTTTGCTCATTGCGGAACATTCGATATGCCAGCCTGGGCGGCCTTCGCTGAATGGGGAATCCCATTTTGGTTCGCCCGGTTTTGATGCTTTCCAGAGTGCAAAGTCTGCTGGGCTTTCCTTGATGTCATCAACAGCAATTCTTGCGCCGCTTTCCAGTTCTTCCAGTGGGTTATGGCTGAGTTTGCCGTATTCATTGAAGGAATGCACGCGGAAATAAACGTCACCGTTGTCAACGCGGTATGCGTGACCTTTGTCGATAAGTGTCTGTACGATATCGATGATTTCAGGGATAGTGTCGGAAACGCGTGGTCTTGCTGTAGCAGGTTTTACGTTGAGGCCTTTGAGGTCTGTGTAGTATTCTTCTTCG
>JAGBFE010000253.1 GCA_018109965.1 Oscillospiraceae bacterium
ATAAGAATTGGCACAAGTGCTTTTACCCTGTCGGTAAAACTGCCTGAGTCCAGCATTGCACCGCGGGATTTCTGTGCAGACATAATTTTGTCGGTTTCCTCGATAAGTGTTGGGATAAAACGCAGTGCAATTGTCATCATCATTGCCATTTCGTGCACTGGGAATTTAACTGCATTGAGAGGCTTCATCAGTCTTTCGATGCCGTCAGTAAGCTCAATCGGGCTTGTTGTGTAGGTAAGCAGTGATGTGCCGCAGATAAGGCAGACAATGCGCACCACCATAACAATACAGAACAGTATGCCCTCGATGTACACCTTGATTTTCCATATCTGGAAAAGAGGTGCACCGTCACCTGTGATAAAAAACAGGTTGAGGATAACGGTGAACAGAATGATTGGCAAAATAGGCTTCAAACTCTTTTTGAGCAGCTTGAGCGGAATTTTTGCCACGCCGTAGAGGATAAAGATCAATGCTCCGCTGAGCACAAGGCCTGCAACGTTGGTGCTTAAAAACAAAAACACAACGTATGCAATTGTAACAAGTATTTTTATTCTTGGGTCAAGGCGGTGAACAGGGCTGTTTCCCGGAAAATGCTGACCGATTGTGATATCTTTAAGCATTGTGTTCACCTCCGTTTTTGTTTTTATATTTTATAAGGGTTTTAAGAGCATATGGGATGGTGTAAACATCGGTGTCAATATCAAGGCCCATTTCCTTTAACTTGAGAAAAACCTTTGTGATATCAGGGATGCCAAGGCCCATCTGTGACAAGGTTTCGGCATCCTGGAAAATTTCTTCAGTTGCCGCATATTTATAAACCCTGCCCTGCTCCATAACCAGCACCTTGTCGGCATAGTTTGCAATGTCTTCCATTGAGTGGGAAACAAGCACAACTGTGCCGCCTGTCTGCTGATGATAGTTTTTAACCTGTGTAAGGATCTGTTCCCTGCCTTCAGGGTCAAGACCTGCACAAGGCTCGTCCAGCACCAGCACTCGTGGCTGCATTGCAATGATACCCGCAATTGCCACGCGGCGCTTCTGACCGCCTGAAAGGTCAAAAGGTGAGCCTTCCAGTGCAGATTCAGGGATGCCTACAAATTTTGCAGCCATTTTTACCCTTTTGTCTATTTCTTCATCATCCAGTCCCATATTTTTAGGGCCGAATGCTATATCTTTGTAGATTGTTTCTTCAAAAAGCTGATATTCCGGATACTGAAAAACAAGGCCCACGTTAAAGCGCACATCACGGATGTTTGGGTAATCTGTCCAGATGTTTTTGCCGTCAAGATACACCGCCCCCTCCTGTGGCTTTGTAAGGCCGTTAAGGTGGCTGATAAGTGTGCTTTTGCCGCAGCCTGTGTGGCCGATAACGCCCACAAAGGTGCCTTCTTCAATTTCCAGATTTACATTGTCCAATGCCTTTGTTGCCCCAGGCATACCCTGATTGTAGGTATAGGACAGATTTTCTATTTTTAAAATTGACATAATTTATCCTATCCTTTCAAAAAATCGTAGAGCTGCTGTGCACATTCGTCAATGGATATAGCTTCTGTGGAGAGATTGTAACCTAATTTGGAAAGCTCATATGCAATTTCGCTGGTCTGAGGCACGTCAAGGGAAAGGCTTTTTACAAGTTCCACCTGTGAGAATATTTCTTTTGGTGTACCTTCCTTTACCACATTGCCGTTGCTCATAACCACAATGCGGTCAGCCTGTGCGGCCTCGTCCATATAATGTGTGATAAGAATAACTGTAATGCCGTATTCCTTGTTTAAGCTTTTTATGGTTTTAAGAACCTTGCGTCTGCCTTCCGGGTCAAGCATAGCGGTAGGTTCGTCCAGAACAATATAGTCCGGGCGCATTGCAATGATGCCTGCAATGGCAACACGCTGTTTCTGACCGCCGGAAAGATGGTGAGGTGCTTTGTCCTTAAACTTGTAAACACCTGTTTTTTCCATTGCTTCATCAATACGGCGGCGGATTTCACCTGGTTCCACCCCCATATTTTCCAGTGCAAAAGCAACGTCTTCTTCAACTATTGTGGCAACAATCTGGTTGTCAGGGTTCTGGAACACCATGCCAACCTTTTGTCTTATGTCAAAAAGCTTTTCGTCATCGGATGTGAGCATATCCTCCACCATTACCTCGCCTTTTTCCGGCAGTAAAATGGCGTTGAAATGCTTGGCAAGTGTGCTTTTGCCACAGCCGTTTGAACCCAGAACAGCAATAAACTCGCCTTTTTCTGCTGCAAAGTTTATGCCTTTCAAAGCTTTTTCCTTTTCATCACTGTATCCAAACCAAAGGTTTGTAGCTTTAATCATCTCTGTACAATTCTCCTTATATATTTACAGGTTACAGCTTTAGCTGTTTAAAGTCTGTACCTATCCTTTTTTCCAGAATGCTGTTGAACCGCAGGCAAGGGCACTGCCTGTTGCCTGCACGGTGAGACCGATTTCATCAGCGGTAACAACACCGCCGTATTTTTTCTTTACAAGTGCATTGAGCATATATTCCATACTGCTTGGGGAAACACCTGTTGTGTAGCTGTTTACTGCCACAAACAGCGGGTCATCGCTGAGCAGCTGTGCACAAAGCTCCATAAGCTGATAGATATTGTCTTCCAGCTTCCACACTTCGCCGTTAGGGCCTCTGCCGTAGCTTGGCGGGTCCATAATAATACCGTCATATTTGTTGCCGCGGCGGATTTCGCGCTGAACAAACTTGATGCAGTCATCCACAATCCAGCGGATTGGATAATCACCCATACCTGACAGCTGTGCGTTTTCTCTCGCCCACTGCACCATACCTTTTGATGCATCAACGTGGCACACCTTTGCACCTGCTTTTGCACATGCAAGGGTTGCACCGCCTGTGTAGCTGAAAAGGTTGAGCACGTTTATCTGTCGGTCTTCCTTTTCAATCAGGCGTTTGTATTCATCCCAGTTGGTTGCCTGTTCAGGGAACAGACCTGTATGCTTGAAACCTGTAGGTGACACTTTGAATTTTAAATCTTCGTAATTTATTGTCCACTGCTGTGCAAAGCTTTTTTTGTATTCCCACTGTCCGCCGCCTGCTGAAGAACGGTGATAAACAGCGTGGGCTTTGTTCCACAGCGGGCTCTGCTGCGGCAATTTCCACACAACCTGCGGGTCAGGTCTCACAAGGATAACACCGCCCCAGCTTTCAAGGCGAAAGCCGTCAGTTGCATCGATAAGTGTGTAGTCCTGCCATTTATTGTCTGCTCTCATATACTTTACAGGGCGGCAGTAGTGCCGCCTTGCCTTTCATTATATTTGTTTTAAGTGTTGTTTTTATGTTTTATAAGAAATTATGCGCCGATTGTTGCAAGTCTTTCCTTGATTTTATCAACAATGTCGTTTGCAACAGCTGTGATTTTTTCAAGATTTTCGCCTTCAACCATAACACGGATAAGCGGCTCTGTGCCGGAAAGACGTACAAGCACACGTCCCAGTCCCATAAGCTGCTGCTGTTTTGCTTCGATAAAGCCTTCGATATATTCATCTGTTTTGTAGAAAGCTTTGCCTTCTGCTGTTGTTTTAACGTTGATAAGCACCTGTGGATATTTGGAGAAGCAGCCGTTGAAGTCGCTGACTTTTTTGTCTGATTCCTTTGCAAAATTGTTGAGCAGTGCAACTGCTGTCAATTCACCGTCACCTGTTGTTGCATAGTCTGTAAGGATAACGTGACCGGACTGTTCACCGCCGATGTTGTAACCTTTTGCAAGCATTTCTTCCAGAACATATCTGTCGCCAACTGCTGTTGTTGCTGTTGCAATGCCGCGTTTTTCCATATGCTTCATAAAACCAAGGTTGGACATAACTGTAACAACTGCTGTGTCCTTTGCAAGCTTGCCTGCAGCTTTCATGCGTGTTGCAAGGATTGCAATGATTTTGTCGCCGTCAATTTCTTCGCCGTTTTCGTCCACTGCAAGACATCTGTCAGCATCGCCGTCAAAAGCAATACCACAGTCAAAGCCGTGTTCTTTAACATATGCTGCAAGTTTGTCAAGATGTGTGGAACCGCAGCCTGCATTGATGTTTGTGCCGTCAGGTTCTGCACCGATAAATGTTGCCTGAACGCCAAGTTCTGTAAACAGCATTGGTGCTGTAACACTGGATGCACCGTTTGCACAGTCAAATACAACTTTAAGACCGCTGAAGTCAGCTTCGCAGGCTTCTTTAAGGTGGTCAACATAGTCTCTTGCTGCTGTGTCGATTGTTGCAACTGTGCCCATTGCACCGCCTGTTACATTAACAATTTTTTCCGGTGTGTCAAGGATGAGTGCTTCGATTTCGTTTTCGATTTCGTCAGCAAGCTTGTAGCCTTCACCGTTGAAGATTTTGATACCGTTGAATTCCATAGGGTTGTGGCTTGCAGAGATAACAACACCTGCATCACAGCCGTATTTTTTTACAAGATAAGCAATTGCAGGTGTAGGAACAACACCACAGAGTTTTACGTCTGCACCAACACTGCAAAGGCCTGCACACAATGCACTTTCCAGCATATCACCGGAAATACGTGTGTCCTTGCCGATAAGCACTGTTGCTTTTTTATTTGTGTGTTTTGTAAGCACCATTGCTGCTGCGCGGCCGATGTTGATTGCAAGTTCAGGTGTGAGTTCGCTGCCTGCAACACCTCTTACGCCGTCTGTACCAAATAATCTTGCCATAGTAGTTTCTCCTTTATATTAAAAAGAATAATTTGTTTGTATATTGCAGAAAACTGATTTAAAAGCTTAAATGCTTTGTGACAATTTCCCTGTAACAGCAATATTATATTTGCTTTTTTTACTGTATTTGTTGCAAAAGTTTTAAATTTTGATTAACAAAACCAACTGTTCTGTCAGCCGCTTTAAATGTCATTCAAAGTCTGCTGACCATTGAGAGCAGGGTTTGCAATACCAAGATGACTGTACGCCAGGTTGGTTACAATTCTGCCGCGGGGTGTGCGGGACAAAAAGCCTATCTGCATAAGATACGGCTCACACACATCTTCAAGCGTTACCGATTCTTCCCCGATTGCCGCTGCCAGTGTTTCCAGACCAACAGGACCGCCAGAGTACATTTTGATGATTGCACTGAGCAGTGTGCGGTCAAGGGAGTCAAGACCAAGGTGGTCAATATCCATACGGACAAGAGCATCCTTTGCAATGGCTGCGTCAATTATGCCGTTGCCGCGCACCTGTGCAAAGTCACG
>JAGBFE010000254.1 GCA_018109965.1 Oscillospiraceae bacterium
GTCCACAACCTACACAATCATCAAGCGTATGGCAGAAAAAGGTTTTCTCAAAAACGAAAACGGCACTGTCACCGCCCTTGTAACGCGTGAGCAGGTGGAAAAATATCAGTCTCACCGCATTGTCAACAATACCTTTGACGGATCGCTGCCAAAGTTTATTGCGGCATTTATGGAAGACAAAAAGCTGACAAAGGAACAGGCGGAACAGTTAAAACAGCTTATCGACTCATACAGCGAAAAATAGGGAGGCAGCTATGCAGAATTTGTTTAATGCAATATTAAAAATGTCTGTTTCTTCCGTGCCTGTGATTGTTATTGTGCTCTGCCTGAGGCAGATTTTAAAAAAATACCCCAAAAGCTACAGCTTTGCCTTGTGGCTGGTGGTGTTTGCAAGCCTTGCAGCACCGTTCAAAATTCCTGTTAATATAACTCTGCCAACCGAAAAGGTGACCAATGAAATAACACAGACAATTGTGCAGGAATTTGCGGCTGAAACAGCTCAAGGCGGCACACAGCAGGCAGAACAAAATGTGCAGACTGCGCAAAATGAGCAGAACGGCACACAAAAAGTGCCTGTTATTATACAGCAGACAGAGCAGCAGACAAACGGAATGGTGCCTCAGAATGCTGTGCACAAAAAGCTGTTTACACTGCAGCTGTGGCATATATGGCTGTGCGGCATACTTGTGCTTGTGGCTTTTGAAATCGTCAATTTAAAAGGAATATATGACAAAACCCGTTTTGCCTTTAAAAAACAGGGAAATATCTATCTTTGTGACGAAATCGGCAAGCCGTTTGTGTTCGGCATTGCAAGACCAAAAATTTTCATACCGTCAGATATCTCCCCGCAAAACGAACAATATGTAACACAGCACGAACAAACCCACATTGACCGCAGGGACTATATCACAAAACCTTTGTGCTTTACCATTGCGGCAGTCCACTGGTTCAACCCTTTTGTGTGGTTGGCATTTTATCTGATGGAAAAGGATATGGAACTTTCCTGTGACGAAAAGGTGGCAAAAAACCTTGATACAGCAGGTGTGCAGCAATACTGCACAGCACTGCTTGCCTTTGCAGTCAAGGATAAGCCATACAAAATCAATGCGGTTTTGTTCGGGGAAGGAAACTGCACAATGAGAATTAAAAATATATTACAATTTAAACAGCCCAAAAAGCTGACAGCAATTCTGCTTTCTGTATGCGTGCTGTTTGCAGGCTGCACTGCCTTTGCAACGGGTCAAACCGAAGCAGAAAACACAGAAAGCACAAACAATACAGCTGCGCTTTATGTGGAACATCTTGACACAGGCGTGGCCAAAACAATAACTGACGAAAACGATATCGGTGCAATTGCACAGATACTTTCATCGCAAAACTGGCAGGAGGGTACGGCAGACCGCCTTTCAGAATTTAAAATCACCCTTGACGGCAAAGAATATTACTATCACGCTGACTGCGGCACAGTCAACGACAATACAACGGGTCGCAGCCTGTCATTGACTGATGAACAAAAGTCAGCAATTGACCGCATTATTGCATCTATGCCGCAGACATCGGGAGAAAGCAGTTTTAATTATAAAGAACTGTGGGTGAAGGAAACCGCCCCTGTAGATATTATGTGGTTCAGTGATGCTACTTTTGTAGGTGACAGTATGACGGAGGGACTGCGCATCTACACAACCATTACAAACTCAGTGGGGGATATTGCAAGTTTTGTTTCGGCAAAAAATCTTTCACCTGCAGATTTTGTAAGCGGTACAATTGACAGCTTTGAACATCTGACAGCACAAAACGGGACAGAAGCAATTGCGGCGACAAACCCAAAAAAGATTTATATCACACTTGGTACAAATTCACTTGTGGAAATGTCTGAAGAGGATTTCCTGAAAGAATATGCCGAACTGGTAAAAACACTTAAAGAAAAAGTATCATCTGCACAGATTTATGTATGCAGTATACCGCCAATGACAAAAGATTTTGTCAATAAAAGGGATGTGGATGTATTCAAACCGGATAATCTGCAATATATTAACGGTCAGTTGGCGCAGCTTGCAAATGATAACGGAGCGTATTATCTTAACCTGCACGAAGTCTTGGCAGATAAAAACGGATATCTCAAAGAAGAATATGCATATGTGGACGGAATGCATATGATACCGGACGCATATAACGAACTTGTTGAATATCTTATGGCACATACTGTAAGCGAAAGCAAAGATTTTTGCGGCTATCCGACACAGGAGTATTTCAAGGAAGAAAGTGAAACTGTGACTGGAACTGAAACCGAAACAGTAGACCAGTGGACAGGTTTTCCGGAGGTTATCCACCTGCCAACGCTGGAAGCAGGCAAATATGTTTTCCCTTTTGATATGACCAACGAATCTATACGTGTTTCCCGCGGATATGTAGGGCAGTATCCAAAGCACGACGGCATTGATTTTTCAGGGCCTTTCGGTACCGAAATTTTTGCATCTGCCGACGGCAAGGTGATAAAATCAGAGGAAAGCACAACAGGTGACGGCAACCACGTTGTTATAGAACACGCAAACGGATATTATACCCTGTATGCTCACTGCTCCGAACTGCTTGTAAAAGAAGGTGATGAGGTAAAACAGGGTGATGTAATTGCCAAAATAGGCTGCACAGGCAACTCCACAGGCAATCACTTGCACTTTGAGTTCGGCTTCGGCTACGGCAGCGAACCGGACGGCGGTTTAACCCTTGACCCATACACAGCAATCAGTACACGCTGTGCGGAAGATTTGAACGGCGTCAGTATAAGCGGGGAATATCAGCAAACAAATAATAATTCAACCGTTCAGACAAGCATTGAAAATGAACAGTATTACACTGCACAGGCAGGAGATTCTCCCATAAGCATTGCTAAAGCACACAAACTTAATGTTGATGAACTTTATGCAATGAACCCCGACATTAAAGAAAATGGAGTGCTTGTGGGCGATAAAGTCCGTGTTACACAACCGATTTTTGGCTGGCCTATAGGAGAAAGTCCCACGGGAGAAGGTGTAAGAATAGCACGTGGTTTTGTGGGACAGTATCCAGAACATAATGGCGTGGATATAGCAGGGCCGAAAGGAACTGATATACTTGCTTCGGCAGACGGTAGAGTTGTTAAAGCATATATGACTGCAGGGAATTATGGAAATTATATTGTAATTCAACACACGGGCGGATACAGAACACTGTATGCACACTGTTCTGAATTGCTTGTAAACATGGGTGATTATGTAAGCAAAGGTGATATCATTGCCAAAATGGGTTCAACAGGCAATGCAACAGGAAATCAGCTGCGTTTTGAAATTATTCTTGAAAACGATGTGAGAATAGACCCGTATACAAAATGGTAAAACAAATATATATTTGCGAAGGGGCGGCAGTCAGCCGCTCCTTTGTCATTCTGAGTGACAACGAAGAATCTATCTTACTTTACAAAATAACAGCGTATAGTGTAAACCGAGAGACTTTTCAGTCGTATCACATCCTCATAGTGACAACGAATAGAAAATAACGCTGCATTTATACGGGCGGGTGTGGGCATCCGCCCATTATATTTACCCCAAAACCCGCTATCTGCTTGACAATTCCTTTAAAATATAATAATATTTATAAGGATATATGCCAACACTGCATATATGAAAAATACAAAGGCTGTGACAAAGACAGTACCTTTTGAACGAAATTCCAAGAGAGCACGGAAAAGGTGAGAGCCGTGTAAAAGTAGTTTTTAAGGGAACATCACTTTCGAGCTGCGGTGCCGAACGTTTTTTTACCATTAAGTGCCGA
>JAGBFE010000255.1 GCA_018109965.1 Oscillospiraceae bacterium
ATAAGTGCATACTGCATTTTTGCGTCTTCCTGATTGATATAATGACAGTCATTTGTTGCAACAAGCGGGATGTCAAGTTCACGGGCAAGACTGATAAGCTTTGGCAGAATTTTCTGCTGGTCTTCTATACCGTGGTCCTGAATTTCAATATAAAAATCATCCTTGAAAACATCTTTGTAGAAAAGTGCAAGTTCCCTTGCTTTATCAATATCATCTGCCAGAAGCGCACGCGGAATTTCACCTGCAAGACAGGCAGAAAGACAAATCAGACCTTCACTGTGTTTTTTTAGCAGTTCATGGTCAATTCTTGGCTTTGTATAAAAGCCATCAATGAATCCGTGAGAAACAAGCTTTATAAGATTCTGATAACCTGTTTTGTTTTTGCACAGCAAAACAAGATGGAAATATCCGTCCACCCTGTGTACCTTGTCGGTCATACCACGGGTTGAAACGTACACTTCGCACCCGATAATCGGTTTTATCCCCTCTTTTTTGGCTTTTTTGTAAAAATCCACACAACCATACATAACCCCGTGGTCAGTGATTGCCACAGCAGTCTGTCCCATATTTTTTACATGGTCAATAAGCCTGTCGATACGGCACGCACCGTCCAACAGGCTGTATTCAGTATGAAGATGAAGATGTACAAAATTTTTATCCATTATCGTCCTCTTTTTTTGCCAGTTCGCAAAGTTTTTTGAGTCTTCGGTTTAACGATGATTTGGTGAGCGGAGGGTCTGCAATTTCAGCCAGTGCCGATAAAGACAGTTCAGGATTATCCAGTTTAAGATATGCCACTGCCTGCAGGTCTTCGCTTAAAAGCTCAAGGTTGCCATTTCTGATAAGCAGGTTGATTGCATCCAGATGTTCACTGCTCGCCTTTGATGACTTGGCTATGTTTGCTGTCTCGCAATTGGTAATGCGGTTAATTTTGTTTCTGATATCTTTGACAACTTTATTGGACATAATTTCCAGACAGGTGCTTTGAGCACCTATTGTTGCAAGAAAATCTTCAATGGTTTCGCTGTTTCTTGTATACACTACAAAGTTTTTTCTGCGCTGAACAATTTTAAACTCAAAGCCCATACGATAAAATCCCGCAAGTAATTTTGCTGCTTTATCTTCATCAGAAATTTTAAATTCCAGCTGATATTCTTTGGTAGGATCACTGACCGTACCGTTTTTTATAAACAGACCTGTCATAAATGCAACACCGCATTTGTCGCACATAAGTCGCCTGCGCTGAATATTTTTGAGTTTTTCAACGCTTTCCTGCTCGGTAATATATATTTTTGCAGTCTGTCTGCCGCTTTCTTTTTCTTTTGTGACACCATAACTGTCAATTTCAAGGTCTGAAAGCAGTTTTTTTACTATTTTTGTAGATTTTACAATATCGGGCTGAACAACTACATCTGTCAAGTCATCCAGCTTTACATCATCAAAAAAGAAACCTCTTATAAAATTCTCTTTACAACAGGTGTTTTTAGGATATTTAAAGTTGTCCAGAGCCTCCAGCTTGGCTTTTTTGGAAAAGCTGAGTTCCATTTATTTTTTACCTCTGTTAATATCTCTGTGATGTGCAGTAACTGCATATCCCTGCTCTTTAAGATGATTGGAAAGCGCATTGCAGAATGATACTGAACGGTGTTTGCCGCCTGTACAGCCAAAGCCGATTATAAGATGGCTTTTGCCCTCTTTTATATACAATGGCAGAGAATAATCTATCAGATCTATATATTTTTCAAGAAGCGTTCTTGCTTCTGCCTGTGAAAAAACAAAATCTATGATTTCCTCATCATTACCTGTTTTTTCCCTGAGTTCTTTTACGTAAAATGGATTCAAAAGGCATCTTACATCAAACATCAGGTCAACATCAGACGGTACGCCAAATTTGAAACCAAAGGAAACTACATCAATTGTTATTGTTTCTTTTACATTGTTCACCACAAAAGACAATATCCTGTCTTTAAACTGTGATGTGGACAGTATGCTTGTATCAAGTATGTAATCAGCCTGTGCAAAAAGCGGGTTTAATGCCTGTTTTTCATATTCCACAGCCTGTTCAAGTGATAA
>JAGBFE010000256.1 GCA_018109965.1 Oscillospiraceae bacterium
ATATCTCTGGCCCGTGCACTGGTGGGCAGTTTGTTTCTGCTTATTGTTTACATTATGCAGCGAAACAAAATGGATATGAACAATGTAAAAAAATATCTGCCATATCTTATCTATACAGGGCTTGCCATCGGATTTAACTGGGTACTGCTGTTTGAAGCGTACAACTATGTGCCTGTGAGTGTTGCCACACTGACATATTACTGTGCACCGGCAATTGTTATCATCGCATCACCTCTGGTACTTAAAGACAAAATCACAAGTGCAAAAATCATTGGGGTAACTACTGCAATGGTTGGTATGGTTATGGTTAACTTTCAGTCATTGGGTGGCGGCTCAGCAAAAGGTGTGGTTTATGGTCTGGCTTCAGCGGCACTTTATGCATCGGTAACCCTTGTAAACAAAAAGGTTAAGGGCTTCACAGGTCTGGAGGTTACCCTTATTCAGCTTGTTTTTGCGGGATTGGTGCTTATTCCGTACACAATGGCAACAAGTTCAATCGGTGAAATTTTTGCCATAGATTTCAGCGGATTTGTCTGGCTTGGCATTCTTTGTGTATTTCACACAGGTTTCTGTTATTGGCTGTATTTTGTATCATTGCAAAAAATGCCTGCATATTCAATAGCAATGCTCAGTTTTCTGGACCCTGTTTCTGCATTGTTTTTCTCCGCAGTGTTCCTCAATGAAAAAATGACTGCACTTCAGTTTGCAGGTGCAATCATCATCATCGGCGGCGCAATGCTGTGCGAAATCTGGCAGCATAAAAAAGATAAACAGCTGAAAAAGTAGTGATATAACAGTATAAATCAAAAATGTCATTCTGAAAATTTCAGAATGACATTTTTTATTGTCAGATATTCCATTCACCGTTTTTCATAATAATAACAGCATTGCCGTCAGTAGTTATGCCTGTAACTTCCATATCATCTGTGCCGATTACAAAATCTTCGTGAATATCACAGTGATTGAAGCCGAGTTGTTCAAGCTCATCATCTTCTTTTTGAGTGTATCCCTGCAAAGTCTGCGGATATGAATATCCCAAAGCCATATGGCACCCTGCATTTTCATCAAAGGATGTGTCATACCAGAAAATGCCAAGCTGTGAAATCGGGCTGGAGTGGGGGACGATGGCTATTTCTCCAATGCGGTCAGCGTTTTTGCAGGACGTAAGCAGTTGTTTAAGCAGATGTACGTTTTGCTGTGCACCAAAATCAGCCACTTTGCCGTTTTCAAACTTAAGATAAAAATCATCAATTTTTTCATTGTTACAGAACAGCGGTTTTGAAGCATATACAATACCGTTTGCCGTTGCTGCATCAGGGGCAGTAAAAACTTCTTCGGTAGGGATATTGGTTATTACAGTTTCACCTGAATAATTTTTTGTTGTGCAGTTTATCCATTTGTGGTTTTTTATCAGACTGACAGAAAAATCTGTGCCAAGCTTATTTTTAAAAACAAGCTTTTCAAAGTTAAAACTGTTCAGTTTGTTTGCCTTATCATCAAGATTTGCAATATGTCTGTTCCAGTTTTCAACAGGGTCGTTGTCATCAATACGGCAGGCAGTAAAAATAGCTTCCCACAGTTTTCTGACAGCAAGATCGGGGTCGCATATTTCGGGGAAAATCTGTTTTGCCCAGTTTTCGGTAGCAACATTGACGGTTGTCCATGTCAGCGGAGGCAGGGCAGTACAGCTGTCGGAATACACCCAAAGCAGTTTATATCTGTTCATTTTCCAATGCATAACCTTATCCTGCGGCACCTCAAAGTCAGAAAGATTATCTGCAAAATATATTTCGGTGTTTTCTACACCGATTTTGTGTGCATATTCACAGACAGCTGTGGCAAAGTCGTTTTGTTTCTCACTGCACCATACAACAAGATTGTAATCTGCGGACAGTCTGACAGCTTTCAGCAGTATAAATTTTATATATTTTTCAAGTTTATTCAATTTTCACCCTCCTTTACAGAGGAAAACAAGTGTTTATCTTACATTGTTTCTGTACCAGTACAGGCCAACAGCGGTAAAAATCACGCCAATAGCCAGCTGATAAACAGAAAGTTCAATTATGGCACCAACAAGGTTTATTACACCTGTGAGTGCAAAAAAGAAAGCAACAAATTTATTAAAACCTTTACTTGTAAACATATCAATTCTCCTTATTAAACTATGATGATAAATTAAGCGGCAAATATGCTGTATAAAACAATTGTAACGAGCAATGCAAACGAAATACAGGCGTTTGTTCTTTTTTTATCTGCAACAGTTTCGTCTTCAGCTCTTATAGCATCGATAAAAAATGCAGGGAAAAGGCATCCCAGGGTAAATACCGCAATCAGCAAAATTATTTCAATCATACAATGTCCTCTTTGTTTTTTATATAAGTTTTGTTACATCAACCCAATCAGTTGCTTTGCTCAATTCAAACAACTCATCGGGTGTCAGTTCTATTGCACTGTTGGAGGAGCCGCAGGCAGGGAACACGGTTTCAAAACGTTTTACACTTTCGTCAATGTAAATACCGTTTACAGTTTCTTTCACCGCAAAAGGACAAACGCCGCCAACTGCGTGACCAATAAGTTCTACAGCTTCATCAGCAGTCAGCATTTTTGCTTTTAGACCAAAGGTGTGTTTATATTTTGCATTGTCAATTTTTACATCACCTGCAGTTACAACAAGTATGCATCCGTCATCTTTTTTAAAAGAAAGTGTTTTTGCAATACGGCATGGTTCAACACCCAGCGCTTCAGCAGCCAGAGCAACGGTTGCACTGGAAACATCAAATTCCATCACATCATTTTCTCTGCCAAAAGTTTTCATATATTGTTTAACCAATTCTATAGACATAACAGCACCCCGCTAATTCAACATAAAATTATATTAACACTAAAAACCGACAACTGCAACATATACAACTAAAAGTTGTCTAAAACTGTTGAAAATACAACTGATAGATGTTAAAATGTATATAAAAGATGGCAAGGCAGAGGTGTTGTCTCTGCACGTTGTATTCATAAATACAAAATAAAAAGGGGAGATACTGTGGATATTTTTGAAAAGCTGGAGATATTATCCGATGCAGCAAAATACGATGCCGTCTGTACATCAAGCGGTTCTGACAGGGGCAAGGGCGGCAAACTGGGCAGTGCTGTCAGCTGCGGGATATGCCACAGCTGGGCAGCGGACGGCAGATGTATCTCTCTTTTAAAGGTTCTGTTTACAAACTATTGCGAATTTGACTGTGCATTTTGCATTAACCGCAAAAGCAATGATGTAAAGCGTGCTGCCTTTACACCTCGTGAACTGGCTGATTTAACGGTGGAATTTTACAAAAGAAACTATATCGAAGGTTTGTTTTTATCTTCAGGGGTAATAAAAAACGCTGATTACACAATGGAACTCATCATCAAATCAATCCGTATTCTGCGTTACGAATATGGCTTTAACGGATATATTCACGCAAAGGTTATACCGGGCACAAGCCCTGAACTTGTGGAAGAAATAGGTTTTCTTACCGATCGTTTAAGCGTTAATATTGAACTGCCAAGTGCAAAAAGTCTGGAAACACTTGCACCGCAAAAGTCGAAGACCAAAATTTTAACTCCTATGAAAGCGATTCAGCAGCGCAATGAGCAGTCAAAACAGGAGCTGGCGTTGTACCGCCACGCACCGAAGTTTGCTCCTGCAGGGCAGTCCACCCAGATGATTGTCGGTGCAAGCGAGGAAAGTGATCTGCACATTCTGCGGCTTACACAGGGGCTGTATGATAAATATAAACTCAAAAGGGTTTTCTTTTCGGCATACATACCTGTCAACAATGACCGCCTTTTGCCTGCAACAGATACAAAACCGCCGTTGTTAAGGGAACACAGACTTTATCAGGCCGACTGGCTTTTGCGGTTTTATCATTTCCGCGCTGAAGAAATCCTTGATGATGAGCATACAATGTTCAACGAATTTCTGGACCCCAAATGCAACTGGGCACTTAACAATATGCATCTGTTTCCCGTTGAGGTCAACACAGCAGAGTACGAAATGCTGCTGAGAGTTCCCGGTATTGGTGTTACCAGCGCAAAACGCATTATAGCAGCACGCAAGGCAGCTTATCTTGATTTTGACGGACTGAAAAAGATTGGTGTGGTACTCAAAAGAGCGCAGTTTTTTATTACCTGCAAAGGTAAAGCGGCGCCGTATGTAAAAATAGACAGGCAACATGCAGAAAGATATCTGATTGCAAGTGAAAAACAGCCGATTTTTGACAATGTGGAACAGACAAGTCTTTTTGACAGCAGTGCTGTTACAAGGGAGGATATGTACAAATGCGTCAGCGGACAGATGTAATTTATATTTACGACGGTACCTTTGACGGATTTTTGTGCTGTATTCACGAATATTACTATTCATCCTTCAATCCTGTTGAGATTATATGTGAGGATGAAATTGAACCCAGTCTTTACCAGTTTGTTACAATAGAAACTGACCCATATAAAGCCCAAAAGGTTAAAACTGCGATAGAAAACAAAATTTTACTTTATACAGTGCGCTTTTTGCAGGAATGTTTTTTATCCTGTCAGAAAAGGACCGAAATCCATATGCTGTGGTTTGTGGTCAAAGGCTTTAAAAAAGGGAATGATATCTACAGATATGTCAGCGATGAAGATGTGGATTTTGTTCTTAAGGCAAACCGTAACATAAAAAAAGAAAAGCATTTGTATCTGGGCATTGTCAGATTTTATAAATCGGGCGAAGTTTACATTGCTGTGATAAAGCCTAAAAACAGAATTGTTCCGCTTTTGGC
>JAGBFE010000257.1 GCA_018109965.1 Oscillospiraceae bacterium
AACATCAATATTTTTTCTGACAATGACGGTATAAACACCAACGAAGACGGTGTATCGGTAACAACCATCAACGGAGGCAATGTGCATATAATTGCAGGTCTCGGTGAAGAGGGCGATGGTATTGACTCCAACGGCTGGCTGGTTATCAATGGCGGCACTGTAATTGCAAGTGCAAACCCTGCTGCAGATGCAGGTCTGGACAGTGATATGGGTTCATATATCAACGGCGGGACAGTTGTTGCCTTGGGCAGCACCATGGACTGGGCCGAAAGTGATTCCGAACAGGTTACAATGAATCTGCAGTTTGCAGGCTATAACGAAAGTGACTGTGCAATTATCGTTACAAAAGAAGACGGAGATGTTGTGTTTGCCTATGACCCGTCAGAAGATGAGGTTGTTGGCAGCAACACCCGACGCTTTATGGGGGCAATTATATCCTGCCCTGAATTTGCAATTGGTGAAAGCTACAATGTGTATATCGGCGGTACTGTAAACGGCAGTGAAAACGCCGGTATCTATGATATTTCTACTGTTACAGGCTTTGAAGATTCCCGTCAGCAGGCATACAGCGGTACAGATGTTATGATGCGTCCCGGTGGAATGGTCGGCTTTGGCGGTGGCAAAGGTCATATGGATAATTTTGACCCCAATAATATTGGCGAAAAGCCCGAAGGCTTTGATATGCCTGATGGTGAAAAATTTGACCCAAATCAATTTAACCCTGAAAATTTGCCTGATGGTACGATAAACCCCGAACGAAATGAAGGCGATAATTTTGAGCCTAATATCTTTGGTGAATTCCCTAATGGCATAAAACCGGCTGATGATTTTAAAGATAAACTTGGTATTGATGAAAAAGGAAATCCGATTGAATACGGCGGAGAAAGTAAGTTCGATTTCAGCAATGGTCAAAATGTTGCAGGAAATATCGCTGACAAAACTCTGTTTTTTATGCAGGATAAAGTAAACAACTTTTCCGGAGTATCGGATTACACTATTTAGGTTATAAAAAATCTGTTCTGTAAAAAAATATTACAGAACAGATTTTACTTTTTATGACATGGATTATTTTCTCACGAATAAAATCAACTAATTGATTATCACAAAAAAATCACAACAATCTTGCATAAAACATTGATTTTTGACAAATTGGTGCTATACTATAAAAGGGATTTTTGTTGCAAATCAACATTTCCTTATCAATTTAATATATTCATTTTACTGTTCAGAGGAGATTGTTATGAAAAAGATTTACGAAGGCAAAACAAAAGATGTATACAGCCTTGAAAACGGCAACGTTCTGCTTAAATTCAAAGATGACTGCACCGGTAAAGACGGTGTGTTTGACCCAGGCGAAAATGCAGTAGGCCTTACAATTGAAGGCATCGGCAAAGCAAACCTTGAAACATCTGTTTATTACTTTAACCTTTTAAAAGAAGCAGGTATCAAAACACATTATGTAGGTGCCAACCTTGAAAATGCTGAAATGGAAGTTCTCCCTGCAACAGTATTTGGTCATGGCCTTGAAATCATCTGCCGTCTTGTTGCTACAGGCAGCTTTATCCGCAGATACGGCGAATACATTGCTGACGGCACACCACTTGAAGGCGGCTATGTTGAATGTACATTTAAAAACGATGCAAAAGGTGACCCACTTGTAACAAGCGAAGGCCTTGCAGCATTGGGTGTTATGACACAGGAAATGTTCAACAGCATGAAAGAACAGACACTCAAAATTACAAAAGTTGTTGCTGATGACCTTAAATCTATCGGTCTTGACCTCTGGGATATCAAATTTGAATTTGGTTACAACAACGGCGAAGTTATCCTTATCGACGAAATTGCTTCCGGCAATATGCGTGTATTCCGCGGCAATGAAAAAATTGACCCTGTTGAACTTACAAAACTTATCCTTAACAGATAATTTATACTTAAAGCAACCAGAAATACTCCCTGTTGCAGGGAGTAATTTTTTGCAGTAAAATGGTTGGATTACATTAAAAAACACTAAAATTGTGTCCAATCAAAACTTTACAAAAGGTTGTTGCTGTGTCAAAATATATAATATACACAGGTGTTGGGAGGTATAATTTATGAGTAAAATAACAAATGAAGCCAAAATCAAAAATCCTTTGATTGTTGCAATCCGTGAACAGCTTGAACACCGTGCACTGTGGATGTATCTGCTGTGTGATGAAGCAAAGAAAAAAGGCCTTGC
>JAGBFE010000258.1 GCA_018109965.1 Oscillospiraceae bacterium
TGTACCACTTACTTTATCCCACTTTATTCTTTTCTTGCATCCTGCATCGCAATTGCACAAATATATAAAGACATTTCTTTAGTTGCCTTATGTTTGACAGCCATTATCCCTGCAGCAATTTCTGTTTTTATTCTCAGCGTTATTAAACATTTTATCGAATATGAATACGCTCATTATAAAAAGAGTTATGTGCCTGCTCTGTTTTACATCATCTTGGCCATTTTAATTCCTGTTGCCTGTTATTTTATATTTTAAATAAAAAAAGACCCGCAGCGCTACCAACACTGCAGGCCTTTGCTGCAAGCCTATACGAAAAATGTACAAGCCTCAAATGCAAACCAATTGTACCATTTTTCGTACAGGTTTGCAAGGCATACCCAAAATACGAAAGGTGGTTTTTTTATGCCTATTTACAAGGTTTCCAATACCAAAAACAAGGAAGGCAAGCTGCAATACCGTGTGCGTGTCAACTATACCGATTCCTTTGGCAACCACAAGCAGCTCACCCGTCTGGTGTGGGGCTCCACCGAAGCCAAGGAACTGGAACGCAAGCTGACCGAACAGTCTTCCTCCAAACAGATCACTGCATCTTCCCTCACCGTAGCACAGCTGTTTGATGAATACAAGGAACATCTTAAATACGAAATCCGCGCATCCAGCCTTGAAAAAAAGATTTCCAACTACAACAACCATCTTGTTTCCCTTGCCAATTACAAAATCAGCAAACTGTCGGTCAAAATACTCAACAACTGGAAAAAGGAAATAAACGAAAGGACCACCAAAAAAGGCGAACCTTTAAAACTCAAAACAAAGCAGAACACATACAAAGAATTTCGTGCAATGCTCAATTATGCTGTTAAAATGGAATATCTGGCAGTTAACCCTTTAAAAAAGATTGATAATTTCCGTGATGCTTACCAGCAAAAAAAGGAAATCAACTACTATACTGCAGATGAGTTCAAACAGTTTATCGCAGCTGCACTCACAGTGGCACAGCAGCGCAACTATTATGATTTTTATGTATTCTTCAACATTGCCTATTTCACCGGCTGTCGCAAAGGTGAAATTCATGCTCTGCAATGGTCTGATATAAACGGGATAAATCTCAGTATTACAAAATCCTTAAATCAAAAGCTGAAGACCGGGGATGTCATTACCCCGCCAAAAAACGAAAGCAGCAACCGCACACTGCAAATGCCCGCTCCGCTGATTGCAATTCTCAACGAACACAAACAGCGCCAGCAGACCTACTGCAAGCAAATCAAAAAGAGATGGACCGACAAAATGTTTATATGCGGGCTGGACACTCCCCTGCGCGATACTTCGCTGGAATACGAAAACACAAAATATGCAAAGCTGGCCAACCTGCACCACATCCGCATCCACGACTTCCGTCACAGCCACGCCAGTCTGCTGGTAAACAACAATATAAACATCCTGGAGGTTTCCCGTCGTCTTGGCCACTCCAATATTGAAATGACACTCAACACCTACAGTCACTTTTTCCCACAGGAAGAAGAAAAAGCCCTGCAAATATTAAACAACTTTTAATTTTTTTGCCGAAATTCGTGTAAAAATCGTGTAAAAATAAAATACAAACAAAAAAAGTGGCTAAAACAGCCACTTTTTTCTTTTTTGGTGGAGACGATCGGGATCGAACCGACTACCTCTTGAATGCCATTCAAGCGCTCTCCCAGGTGAGCTACGCCCCCAA
>JAGBFE010000031.1 GCA_018109965.1 Oscillospiraceae bacterium
AAAACTCTGATAATATTTTCATATATATAACACACAAAAATGATTTATTATAACCGAAAGATTGTTAAAAGCTAAAGGGAAATATATATGGATTTCAATAAAAAACAGATAAAAAGCATACTGTACATTGTTTTTGCTGCAATACTGTTCTACTTTGTGCTCAAAGAATTCAGGCTTGTACTGTCGGGCGTTTCGTATCTCTGGAGCGTTTTAAGTGTTTTTGCGGTTGGCGGCGCGATGGCGTTTGTTATAAATGTTCCGATGAAATTTATCGAAGAACATTATTTTTCAAGATTTAAAAATATCGGAAAAGCCAAAAGGCCTCTGGCTTTCATATTTACCATTGTTGCAGTTGTTCTGGTGATATACCTTGTAATGTTCATCGTAGTTCCGGAACTTGCCCGCACCCTGCAGATGATTATTGCACAGCTGCAGGATGTGTATGACAGACTGCCTCAGATTGTTGCTGACCTGTCGGCAAGATTCCATCTGACCGAAGAAGCAATGAACTCACTGCAGATAGAATGGTCACAGATTTCAGAGGCTGTTATCAAAGCGGTACAAAGTATAGCAAGCGGTGTTATAGCTTCATCCACCAATATTATCGGTGGAATTGTAAACTTTATCACACAGTTCATACTTGCATTTATTTTCTGTATCTATATTCTTTTTTCAAAGGAAAAGCTTGCTGCAGCATTTAAAAGACTTATCTATGCATTGCTGCGTGAAAATCACGCCGACAATGTTATCGGAATTCTTAAACTTACCGGAAAAACATTTTCCGGCTTTTTGTCAGGACAGTGCCTTGAAGCAGTTATTCTGGGCAGTATGTTTATAGTTGCAATGACTGTTTTCCGTATGCCGTATGCACTTCTGGTAGGGGTGCTTGTTATGGTTACAGCCCTTATTCCTATCGTGGGTGCGTTTATCGGCTGCATTGTAGGTGCGTTTTTGATTCTGATGATAAATCCGATGCAGGCAGTGTGGTTTGTTGTGATGTTCCTTGTTATTCAGCAGCTTGAAGGTAATATCATCTACCCAAAGGTTGTTGGTTCGTCGGTTGGCCTGCCGCCGATACTTGTTTTTGCAGCAGTTATTGTGGGCGGAGACCTGTTTGGTGTAATAGGTATGCTTGTGTTTATTCCGCTGACATCGGTTTGTTTTACAATACTTAAAGCGTTTATTGACAGACAGCTCAGCAAAAAACATATTTCGCAGGAAAAAATTGAATAAAAACAATAAACCCGTCAGATTGTTTCTGACGGGTTTTGATTTATAATGTTTATTTTACCTGATTGTCTTATTCAACGCGCAGGTTTGGTTTAAAATATAAAGTTTATCTTGTCACTTTTACACGGGACAGAATATGACATGCTTCGCCGGGCTTGAGATGTACACCGTGGTCTTTCTTATCCCATTGATGCGAAGCTCCTTCTTTGTCAGGCAGGCTCAGCCATGGTTCTACACAGAAGAATTTTGTTTTTGGTGTTTTTGCAGTCCACATTGCAACATATGGGAAATCCTGTACATCAAAATCAATTCTTTTTCCACTGTCTTTTTCCACAATGGATACTGTTTTTGTGGTGAGATCAGAAAAAATCAAGGTATCATTTTCAAAGAAATTGTCCTTGAGTGGTATCTGTGTGATGTTTTCCTTGTAAATACGGCTGCTGCCATCCAAAAGCAGATTTTCACTGTAAAG
>JAGBFE010000259.1 GCA_018109965.1 Oscillospiraceae bacterium
TAGTACCGGCAGCGCCCATAACGAATACAACCAGCATTTTGCCTGTCAGTTTACCGATTTTGTTCAGATTGCACTGAAGCAGCAGCAGGGGAATACCCATAGGTACTATAACGCCCCATACAATATCGTCATACAGCGGGCTGTTTACAGGAATAATGCCCAGGTTTGCTGCGAACATTGCGATGATAAGTGCGATAATGGCACCGGATACTTTTGATGCCCATTTATATGTCTGCTCCAGCCAGATGGACAGAGCAACGGTAATACACATAATACCCAGCAGACCCCAGGTGTTGTCTGCAGTAATCAGTGTGGTACCGAAAAGAGTTTCCATTAAAGTCATAATTTTTCCCCTTATATATTTAATTATCTAATTATACAATGTAAATTATATTTTCACAAGGATAAATTTATGAATTTTTTAACAAATATAAAATCCGGCAGGGAAGGCCTGCCGGATTGATTTTATTAAACTGTATTACAGAGTTTTTCTCCAGGCAACTTTGCTTTCTTTGTCTTTTTTGTCAACAAGTTTCAGAGTCATCTGGTCTGCCCAGTCCCAAGTTTTAGCAGCCTGTGCGTGAACAAAGTCTGTCAGGAATGCTTTTGCAGCGTCTGGGTTTGTTTCTTTCAGTTTGGCATATGTTTCTCTTACTGCAGGAACAATGATATCCCATTCTTTTTCCATGGCTTCAATTTCTTCTTTTACCATTTCTTCGCCGAACTGCCAGTTCAGTTCTCTTGTCATATTCAGCATATGGAATGCCCAGTAAGCTCTGTCACTGTGATATTTAAAGTCATCATCAACAGGTTTCAGATGTGTGAACTGTGTTGATGGAATATCCAGCCAGAACCAGCCTTTTGGTGCAGCTGTAATAGCTGGGAACCATGGCTGATATGGGCTGTTACATGGGCGCAGAGTTGTTCTCCAAACAGTTGTCAGGTCAGCATCGTCCTGGAATTCAACAACAAGGCTTTCGATTGTTGTATCACGGCAAATACCATAGTACTGATGTGGTGTAGCTGTTGGGTCTTTTGCCAGCAGTTCCGGATGTTCTGGGCAGTGTGAGCGCAGAATGTCTTTCAGGTCTTCTTTGCCGAATTTTCTTGGTGCTTTGATAGCTGTTGTGCGGTAAGGCATTGGATCGCCGCCTGTGATTTTGCTCCATGCAATGTTGGAACGGTCCCAGTTGGATTTTACATCACTGTCTGGGCCCTGGTATGCAGCTGTAAAGTCAAAGTCTGAATAATCGCCTTCAACAGCAGGTGTGTACCAACCGTTGCGGATAGCATAGCCAACCAGGTCTTCAGACCAGTAGTAGTTTTTGTGTTCTGTATCGCTGAAGTCAACTTCGTGGATTGTCAGCCAGTTTGGAATGTAGTAGATTTCATCGTCGCCAACTCTTCTTGCAACAAAGTTGTTGCCAACTGTCAGCTGAACTGACCAGCCTTCATCTTTGTCAACGATGTGGTATGCTCTTGTTGAACGGTAGCCGAAATCTTTCATCAGCTGTGCAACAACTTCAACACCTTCTCTTGCTGTTTTACATCTTTCAGCAATCAGTCTTCTCATACCATAGCCCAGACCGCCTGTGTATGGCTGGTTGGATTCTTTTGTGGAAACACAGCTGTCAGTTACAACTGCAACGCCCCATTCGTTTACAAAACCGTCTGCAAATGGTTCACCGCCCGGGCAGCGCAGTTCGCTCCACATATAGCCCCATGTTACAGGCACCTGTGGCACTACTGCTGTGCCGTCATCAAATGTCAGCACTTCGCCTTCTTTGTGTTCCATTCTTGGAACTTTGTGAATCTGAACAACGCAGTTCATATCGTCTTCGTTGTGGCCCAGCAGAACGCGGCCAGTTTTTGAAGCGTTTTTACCTACGATAATAGTACTGCAGTTATCCCAGTTTTCATGAAATTTTTTTGCCATAATAATTATCCTTTCAAATATGATAACAAACAATAAATGTACACAGTGTGTGTACATACCTATAAATA
>JAGBFE010000260.1 GCA_018109965.1 Oscillospiraceae bacterium
AAAGTTCACCTTTTTTGATAACTGTTACGCCGCCCATGTAAGGAACAAGAACTTCAGGGATTGTTACGCTGCCGTCAGCATTCTGATAGTTTTCAAGAATAGCTGCTGTTGTGCGGCCAACTGCAAGGCCGGAGCCGTTGAGTGTGTAGCAAAGCTGTGCCTTGTCGCCTGCTTCGTTTTTAAAGCGAACCTGCATTCTTCTTGCCTGGTAGTCTGTGAAGCATGAGCAGGAAGAAATTTCGGCATATCTGCCGTAGCTTGGCAACCATACTTCGATATCATATGTTTTTGCGGAGCTGAAGCCCATATCGCCTGCAGAAAGTGCTACAACACGGTGTGGCAGACCGAGAAGCTGCAATGCGTGTTCAGCATCGTTTGTGAGTTTTTCAAGTTCATCCCAGCCCTGGTCAGGTCTTGTGAATTTAACAAGCTCAACCTTGTTGAACTGGTGCTGACGGATAAGACCGCGTGTGTCACGGCCTGCAGAGCCTGCTTCGGCACGGAAACAAGCGGAGTAAGCACAGTATTTTAATGGGAGTGCTTTGCCGTCAAGGATTTCGTCACGATGATAGTTTGTTACAGGAACTTCAGCTGTTGGGATAAGGTAGTAGTCAAGACCTTCAAGCTTGAACATATCTTCCTTGAATTTTGGCAGCTGGCCTGTGCCTTTCATGGAATCTTCGTTAGCCATGTATGGAGGCATCATTTCTGTGTAGCCGTGCTGTGTTGAATGAAGGTCAAGATAGAAGTTGTAGATAGCGCGTTCAAGACGTGCACCCAGACCTTTGTAGAAATGGAAACGTGTGCCTGTAACCTTTGCAGCTCTTTCAGGGTCAAGGATGTCAAGGTCCTTGCCGATATCCCAGTGAGCTTTTGCTTCAAAGTCAAATTCTCTTGGTGTGCCCCAGCGGCGAACTTCAACGTTGTCAGCATCGCTTGTTCCGTCAGGAACGGATGGGTCCGGAGTATTTGGCACCATAAGGAGCAAATCTCTCTGGAGTGCTTCAAGGCGTGCAACTTCAACTGCACCTTCCTTGATTTCTGCAGAAAGTGTTTTCATCTGAGCCATAAGTTCAGATGCGTCCTTGCCTTCTTTTTTATACTGTGGAATAAGTTTGCTTGCTTCATTCTGTTTTGCTTTCAAGCCGTCAATTCTGCTTGCAAGTTCTCTTCTTGCAGCGTCTGTTGCAAGAATTTCATCAATTTTGTCAGAATAATCTGTGCCGCGGCGTTTGAGTGCAGCTTTTACTTCTTCTGTGTTTTCTCTGATTCTTTTAATGTCTAACATAGTATTCTCCTTTTTTTATTAAAAGGTGGCGGTAAGCGACATCCCGACAGGAAAACATAAATATCCTTAAAATCATTGTAAAATAATTTTATGGATACATTTTGCCTGTTTTTGCAGAAAAAGTGCTGATGCAAGGAAAAGACACGCAGCACTACTTTGTGTAATGCAAGTGTTGCTGACGATGCAGCAGCCTTTTTATGTTAAAAATCAGGTTTGTGTTTTCTTGTTGGGAGGTCGCTAAGTCCGTCCCAGTTATTTTGTATTTTATATTCCTGTTGTCCTGAGCAACTTTTTGTCATCCTGAGCGTACGCGAAGGATCCCTCTGTTTAATCAGTCAGATTGTTGACCGTTATCCCGTTAAACCGAGAGATTCTTCGGCATAAATGCCTCAGAATGACAATCGTAAATTTGTAATTGCCTTATCAAAATTATTTTTCCAGCATTCTGGAAATTTCTTTCAGCTGTTCATCGCTGTTGAAGGTAATTGTCAGACTGCCTTTGCCGTCCTTGTAGCTTACCTTTACAGGTGTGCCGTGCATTTCGCTGAGGGCAATTTCAATTTCCTTTACAATAGTTGGTGTTTTGTCCTCTTTAGGTGCTTTTGGCTCTTTCTGCATTTTCTTTGCCAAAAGCTCTGCCTGTCTTACCGACAGATTTTTTTCGGCAATTGTCTGTGCAAGTTCCAGCTGTTTCTTTTCACCTGTTACCGACAAAACCACCTTTGCGTGACCAAGAGACAATTCCCCGCCTTTTACAAGGTCAAGCACCGACTGTGGCAGATTGAGTATACGCAGGCTGTTCGCCACAGAGGAACGTGGAATAGACAGCTTTTTGCTGATTTCATCCTGTGTAAGATGGAAGCTTTCCATCAAACTTTTGTAACCCAAAGCAACCTCCACAGCATCAAGGTCTTCACGCTGCAGGTTTTCGATAAGTGCAATTTCCTTTGCTTCCTGGGTGGAAACTTCCTTGACAATAGCAGGAATTTCGGAAAGTCCTGCCATTCTTGCCGCGCGGAAACGGCGTTCCCCCGCAATGATTGTATATCGGCCGATGCCGTTTGGCAACACCACAATCGGCTGCAGCACACCGTGCTCCATAATTGACTGGCTTAAATTTTCCAGTGCCTCCGATTCAAATGTTTTTCTTGGCTGATGTGGGTCCACATCAATGTCGGACAGTTTGATTTTTGATGCAGGCGCATCGGTTATCTGCTGTTCATTTGATAAAAACAGGCTGTCCAGCCCTCTGCCAAGTCCTGTTTTCTTTGCCATCAGCATCGCTCCTTTCGATTTCATAGGGGACTATTTGCTCGTTGCAGACGGCACACCCCTGTCACTTTGTGACATTCCCCCTCACAGGTGTCCCTGCATAACAGTTTTTCACAACAAAGCGTGAAAAACTGCTGTTTCCCTTTCAGATAAAAGCGCGTGATGCCATTCGGCCACACCGGTTTTGTGTTTTTGTATCCAAAAGGGCAGCATATGTAATTTATTTTTTATTATTTCTGTTGTTGAACCACTGATAAAGCAGTGTTGTTGCCGCAAACAGTGCACCGAGCGGTACAACAACAAGCATCGGTTTCAAGATTGTCATAAGTGAAAACGCTTCCATCTTTTTCTCCTTATATACATTATTATATATATCAGCTTACAGTTTGTTCTGGCTGATAACCTCATCAGCCAAAGCCATATAGCTCTGACAGCCTTTGCTGGATGCATCGTAAGCGTTTATCGGGCAGCCAAAGCTTGGTGCTTCGCTCAGACGCACATTGCGCGGGATTGTGGTTTTGTAAACCTTGTTCGGGAAATATTTTTTAACCTCGTTAACCACCTGCAGTGTCAGGTTAAGGCGCGGGTCAAACATTGTGAGCAGCACGCCCTCAATGTCGATATATTTGTTATAGTGCTGTTTTACAAGACGGATGGTGTTCATCAGTTCAGACAAACCCTCAAGTGCAAAAAATTCGCACTGAATCGGCACAATAACTGTGTCTGCCGCACTCAAAGCATTGATTGTGAGCAAATCGAGTGCAGGCGGACAGTCGATAAATATAAAATCGTAGTCCTCACTGACTCTGTTGAGTGCATTCCGCAGTTTTGCATGGCGGTTGTCCATATTTACAAGTTCAATGCCTGCACCGCTCAGCTTTATGGAGCTTGGCAGCACATCCACCTTGAATTCG
>JAGBFE010000261.1 GCA_018109965.1 Oscillospiraceae bacterium
ATAATGTGACCTTCGTTGAGCACGTCAACCGTTGTCTCACCCGTTGCATATACAATTTCACCTGTGTTTACGGTAATGCTTTTATCCTTCCAGTGAACAATACATCTTGCGGAAGAAACCAGAAAAATATTTATGCCGCTGTGCTCACAGTATATGGTCTTTTCTCCGTGTTCATCAACAGGAAATTTACAATAACAGTAATCCTGTAAATTCAAAGCCATTTTGTCACCCCACATCAATATTTTGCCATTTTCACCCGATATAATACAACTTTATTATATTATAAGCAAAGAAAAATATCAATATTTTATTATCAACATCAACAATAAATTATTATTGATATTGCACAAATGTGACTGAAAACTGATTTTTTTGAGAAAACTTTGTGTAATACATATTTTTTTCACTTCTGATACATATATTTATCAAAAAAACAATACGGAGAGATAAAACCTTGAACATTCTTGTTACACTTGACAGCGGATATGTAAAACCTTTGTGTGTTATGCTGAGGTCGTTGTTCAAATCCAATCCCTGTGAAAAGTTTGATATATATGTTATCAACAAATCACTTTCAGACAAGGATTTTGAATATATACGCTGCAAAACAAATATATCCGAACACACCGTTTATGATATAAAAATCAATGATGATATGCTGGCACAGGCACCTGTGACCGACAGGTATCCCCATGAGATGTACTACCGTATTTTTGCTGCACAGTTTTTGCCTGAAAGTGTTGACAAAATACTGTATCTTGACCCGGACCTTGTTGTGCTGAAGCCTTTGGATTCTCTGTACAACACCGAGCTTGGCTCATATTTTTTTGCTGCAGCAAGCCATGTCAACAAGCCATTGCAGAAGATAAACGAAATAAGGCTGCAGATGGAAACAAAGGGTCCTTATATAAATTCTGGTGTTATGCTGATGAATATAAAACTGCTGCGGGAACAGCAGGATTTTTCAAAGGTCTTTGAATATATTGAAAAAAACAAAAATATCCTCTTTTTACCTGACCAGGACATAATAAGTGCTGTTTACAGCGACAGGATAATTGCCATCGACCCATATGTTTACAATATGACTGAAAAAATGCTGCTTTCCCCCAAAAGTATTCTTAATGAAATAGATTTTGAATGGGTCAAACAGAACAGTGCCATCATACACTATTGCGGCAGAAACAAACCATGGAAGGAAAACTATCTGGGTGTTCTTGACAGCTTTTATATTTCTCACTCTGAAGGAATAGATATATAACAATCATTTTTCAGAATAAAAAACAAAAAACACGTCATAATATTATTGACCTTAACGGTGATTAACTTGTTTTGTGGAGGGTTTATGAAATTTTTTGTAAATGATGATTGTATCGGCTGCGGCCTTTGTCCTTCTGTATGCAGTGAGGTTTTTTCCATGAACAGCGAAGGAGTTGCCGAAGCTGTAACCGGCGAAGTTGACGGCGAGCTGATGCAGTGTGCACTGAGTGCACAGGAGCAGTGCCCTGTAAGTGCAATTGAACATTCGTAAAACTTAACAGATGCCTGCCGCACGGCGGGCATCTGTTTTTGTACATAGTTTTATCGCTGTGTTTTATAATTCTGTTTTGTTCCTTTATGGGTCTACCGTTGTTGATGATGACCCGTTGCCTTTTACACGGCTGCACAGTTTTTCCCAGGTTGCACAGCCAACAATACCGTCCCGTGTAAGCCCGTAATCCCCCTGAAAATTCCGCACTGCACGGTAGGTTGCAGGACCAAAACGCCCGTCAAGCCCTGCTGTGGCATATCCGAGAGTGTTGAGCGCATCCTGCAGTATAAGCACATAACACCCGCGGGAATCCATGCGCAGTGTGCTGTAGCCCGTTGAGCAGGCAGGTGTGCCGTAACGCCTGTCAAAATGTACCCAGGTCGGTGTAAGCGACAAAGGCTCTACATATCCCCATACACCCAGATTGCGTGCAGTATTGTAAATGCTGCGGCGCTGTGATGAACTGAGGGCCTGACCTACATCAAACGATATCCCGGCATAATGCTGACTCATCAGTCCGTGCCCGCCCTCCCATATCCGTTTAAAAGCATAGCGGAACGGTATTGGCCTGCCGTACGCTGAACGTGTGCGGTTCCACGCTTCCATTGCCTGGCGTGTTGTCCACAGCACACTTGAGTCTGACGACCCACGGAATTCCCGCACGCGCATTGTGCCGTTGGTATTGTAGGGCATAAAATCGTTTTCTTCACGGTAATATGTCTGCAGGGTGTTCTGCTGTGTATCATAAACAAAAATTTTTGCCATAATTATCCCCTTTCGTTTTATACCATTATATGTAAAAAACGTGCGTGACGTCACCATCGGCAACCCTTGTTAAAAAAATAACATTTATTCATTTTTGTTGTCTTCCTGTGATTTTGCTACAAATTTGTTGCAAAAAGGTCTATAAGGTTGAAAATAAATATAAATTTATATATAATAAGAGCACAGAAATGAATATGGATTATATTATTCAATATAAACTTATCAACAAAAGTTAAAAAGGAGTTTTTACTATGGCTGGTTTAGGCAAAAAAACAGTAGAAGATATCAACGTTAGCGGCAAAAGATGTATTGTTCGCTGCGACTTCAACGTTCCAATGAGCGACGGCGTTATCACAGACGACAAACGTATCCGTGAAGCACTTAAAACAGTTAAATATCTCAAAGAAAACGGTGCAAAAATTATTCTTTGCAGCCACATGGGCAGACCAAAGGGTGAATTCAATATGAAATACTCCCTTGCTCCTGTTGCTGAAAGAATCAGCGAACTTATGGGTTGCCCTGTTGCAATGGCAACAGATGTTATCGGCGAAGATGCAAAAGCAAAAGCTGCTGCACTCAAAGACGGCGACATCATGCTGCTGGAAAACCTCCGTTTCCACAAAGAAGAAGAAAAAAATGCACCTGAATTTGCAAAAGCTCTTGCTGACTTTGCAGAAATCTATGTAAATGACGCATTCGGCACAGCACACCGTGCACACGCTTCCACAGCAGGTATTGCAGACTACCTCCC
>JAGBFE010000262.1 GCA_018109965.1 Oscillospiraceae bacterium
ATCCCAGTATTCACTTGTATCATATTGGTCAAGGTCAAGGATGTAAACATCTTTCCGTGACAGTATGTCATCAACAAACGGAACCTTGCCTTTTTCCATCTTGCGTATCACCGCAACAAGCTGTTTTGCTTCCATTGTTTTCAGCACTGTATTCTGAAACTCCTTTTCACTGCTTTCCAGAAAGCCGATTTCATCCATAGAAAACCATTTGCTTTCACCTTGCAGTGCATATTCCATCGCAGGAATACCCACAGTATACAATCCGTCGGAATAAGGTATCATATTTTTGCCTATTTCAGCTTTTTCGGGGCAATAAATGCCCACAGCAGCTTCCTTTTGGCTAATGTTGTCCCGCAGCATAACACTGTGTTTTGGTATCATATAGGATGTAAGCCCGGGCAGTGTTTTGCCCTCTGCAAGTATATTTACAATTTTGTTGAACAATGTGGTTTTGCCCTTGCCGCGCCAGCCAGTGATAATAAGATGCTTTTTCCCGCTGTTGTAAAACTGTTCAATTATATATTCAGGTGTAAGTTTCATAATTGTTTCCTTTGCTTTTAATGTTTTTATTATATCACAAATGATAAATATAAACAAAGAATAAAATGCCCGCCACGCCGTATGGCAATGTGGCGGCTTCATCTAAGGGGGTGACAGTAAATTTATCACGCTGTGTCGTGAAAAATTTACATCAAGACGGGGGATAATCCCCCTATGAAGAAAAATCTCTATAAAAACAAAAAATCTCAGTTAACCAACTGAGATTTTTCTGGAGCGGGTGATGGGAATCGCCGTCTGCCGCGGCTTCGCCTTGCATACTGTCCGGCCTCGCTTGCAGCGCTCGGCTCTTGCGGCTAAAAACAGTATACCATACTGTTTTTTATACGCCGCAACCCTCTCGGGTTCGATTCCACTACAAAAACTGACTCAAATAAAAAACAGATAGCCGAAGCTATCTGTCTATGGAGCGGGTGATGGGAATCGAACCCACACGACCAGCTTGGAAGGCTGGAGTTCTACCACTAAACTACACCCGCATATTTATGCTGTTGTTTTAACAGCATAAATTATTATATTACAAATCAATATATTTGTCAATCACTTTTTGTTGCACATAATGTCACAAAATGGCGGTTACCGACTTAAAGCTTTTTTAATGCTCAACCTTGATTTCGCCGTCCTGTGCAGTCACATGTACTTTGGAAAGTTCGATGTTGTCAATGATAACTTCGGCAATTCTGTCTTCCACTTCCTTGCGTATTACACGGCGGATATCACGTGCGCCAAACTGACCGCCATTTGCTTTGCTGCAGATAACTGTTAGCGCTGCATCATCCCAGGTGAGTGCAATCCCCTTTTGTTCCATAGGTTTTACATATTCACCCAGCATAAGTGCGGCTATTTCCTTGAGATTGTCTTCTGTCAATGGGTTAAACGCCACAATTTCGTCAATACGGGCAAGGAATTCCGGTCTCAAAAAGTCTTTGAGTGCACGCATTGTTTTTGCCTTGGTCATATCGGAACGGCTTTTGCCAAAGCCTGTTTCGTTCATTGTGTCGGTTGAACCTGCATTGGAGGTCATTGCAATAACAGTGTTTTCAAAGTTTACTGTTCTGCCGTGGGCATCGTTGATTTTTCCTTCATCAAGAATCTGCAGCAGAATGTTCATAACATCGGGATGTGCCTTTTCAATTTCATCAAACAGCACAACACTGTATGGTTTGCGGCGTACCTTTTCGGTCAGCTGGCCTGCTTCATCATAACCAACATAACCCGGAGGTGAACCAACAAGGCGGGACACGGCGTGTTTTTCCATAAATTCCGACATATCAAAACGGATAAGCGGGTCAACTGTGTCAAACAGGTTCTGAGCCAGCTGTTTTACAAGCTCGGTTTTACCCACACCTGTAGGACCAACAAACAAAAAGCTTGCAGGGCGTGTGCGGCCGCTGATGCCTGCACGGTTGCGTTTGATAGCCTTTGCAACAAGGCTTACGGCTTCTTCCTGTCCGATAACTGCAGCACCAAGTTTTTCTTTCAGTCCCTGAATTTTGTCGTATTCACTTTCCTTGATTTTAAGTGCGCTGATACCTGTCCACAGTTCGATAACCTTTGCCAGGTCATCAACGGTAACTTTGACATCCTTTACACTGTCATTAAGACGGTTTACAGTTGCTTCGTGCTGATAGTATTCCTGTTTGAGAGCAGCCAGCTGCTCGTAGTCAATGGCATCGGTTGTGCTGTTTTCGATGTCATCCAGCTCCTCTTTAAGCTGTTCCATTCTTTCCTTTGCAAACAGCCATTCGCTGATTTCCGGATGACCGAGGCTGCAGCAGGCACAGGCTTCGTCCAGCAGGTCGATAGCTTTGTCCGGCAGGAAACGGTCGGTGATATATTTTTCACTCATACGCACAGTCATATCCACAATGTTCTGTGGCACTGCAACGTGGTGATAAGCTTCGTAATACTGCTTGATGCCTGTAATGATATCGATTGTGTCACTGATGGAAGGCTCTTCCACTTTGACAGGCTGAAAGCGGCGTTCAAGAGCAGTGTCTTTTTCGATAAACTTGCGGTATTCGGCAAAGGTTGTTGCACCGATAACCTGAATTTCACCGCGGGAGAGCGCAGGTTTTAAAATGTTGCCTGCATTGAGGGCACCTTCCGAGCCGCCTGCATCTACGATAGTGTGAATTTCGTCAATAAAAAGAATAATATTGCCGCTTGCTTTAACTTCGCTGATAAGGCTTTTTACCCTTGCTTCAAACTGACCGCGGAACTGTGTGCCTGCAACAAGGTTTGTCATATTTACAAGATAGATTTCCTTGTTTTTGAGGCGCTGTGGTACTTCGCCGCGTACAATACGCAAAGCGATGCCTTCTGCAATAGCGGTTTTACCAACACCTGCTTCACCGATAAGGCAAGGGTTGTTTTTCTGACGGCGGGACAAAATCTGAATTGTGCGGTAAATTTCTTTATCGCGGCCGATAATATTGTCAAGTTTGCCGTTTTTTGCCTTTTCTGTCAGATTTTCGCAGTACTGGTCAAGAAATTTGCGTTTTGGGCCTTGTTTGTGATTGCGTGGGTCAAGTTTATCTTTTGGGTCAACTTCGCCCCTCTGTTTGTCATCACCGCGGGTGTAAGGCATTGTGGATGAACCGCCGGCTTCAAATTCACCGTCATATTCATCATCTTCATTTTCACCGCCTGTAAGGCCTTTGAGCATATTTGCAATGTTGAACATATCGGCATTGCCGTCATTTGCTTCCATAAAGCTTTCCATCTGTTCTTCCATTGCCTGCAAATCCTTGTCGCTTATGCCCATCTGTTTAAGCATATCATCAACAGGCTTGATACCCAGTTCTTTTGCACAGGTCAGACAATAGCCTTTGCTTTTTGTCTCCCCGTTTTCTGTAACCTGCATATAAATCATAGCAGGACGCTTTTTGCATCTTTCACATAACATAAAAGCTCCTCCTTTTACTTTACCTTAAAATTATCCTATAAAAGGATTTATTATTGCTGCAACAGCCAGCACTTTGCTTTGGCTGAGTATTTCCATGTTAATAAATGATAGTGAATTTTGTGTGACAATTGCTATTATGCTCAATAAAAAGGAAATAAAAATTACATTTATTGCCCCCGAAACAAGCCCTACCGCAAAACCGCCAAGGCGGTTTGCAAAGCCGATTACCGGCACGTTATTGAGTCCGCGCAGCAATTTTGCCAGCAAAGACGCCACAAGACTGCAGATAGCAAACACCATTACAAAAAGCACCACCGTGATAACTGTTGTAAGCACAGGTGCAATGATTGTATCAACAATGCTTTGTGCTGTTTCAACAGACGGTGTAGCAAGCTGTGACACAAGCTGCTCTGCCTTTTGCACAAATTCTTCCATAAAGGACTGAGGCAAACCGCCCGCAAAGGTTTCGATAAGCTGCCCCATATCCACTGCATTTGCAGAGTTTTGTATGTAATTAAAGGTTGTTTCCACCGCTTTTTCGCGGAAAAGATTTTCAAAAATCACGGGTGAGTACTGTTTTGAAACAATCCACGCCGCAACAAGTGCAAATATGTTGCCCACAAGACGTATTGCTGCGGTAAAAAAACCGTCAGCAAATGCTTTTACGGCAGATACCAGAATTATTATCAATAATATGATATCAATTATCTGTGGTATATTCATCATCTGAATATTCTCCATGATGTTTCTCCAAAACTGTTTCTATTTTATGCTGGCTTTTTCAAGTTTTTCCAGGCTGTCACCCGAAATCACTATGCAGCCATTGTAATCCACAATATCCTTTACATTGGTTTTGGCCGCAGTCTCGCTGACCTTTTCGCCTTTCAGGGTGTACTGCAGCACCGTTTCATCACCAAGAGCAAAAATCCTTTGGGACGCAAACTGAACATCACTGACCGCTACATCTGTTTCCATTCTGTACAGTTCTGTAAAAGTCAGGTCTGTCATCACCAATGCTGTGCTGCCCAACCCGTCATAATCACCCAATGCCATAACTATCTGGCTGTTTTTGATGTCAAATGCAGTCAGATCCTTCCCGTTGTAGCTGTATTCCTTTTCAGTTACGCCGCTTTGCAGATTGAACACAACCGCCTTGTCGGTATAAAACACAACCAGTTTTTCCTCTTTGATAAACTCCATACCCAGCACAGCACCGTTTTTGTTCTGCAGTGTGAACATTTCGCTGCCGCCCGATGTGCTGATAATATAGATATCGCTGACAAGCTTTCCGTCCTGTGCCACAAGGCAGCTGACCGCCAGAGTCTGTGCCTTTGGAGACAAAAAACTTTGCAGCGGAAAGCTTTTTGCATTAAGCCAGGTAAAAAGCTCGTTCATCTGACTGTCATACACCTTCACTTCGCCATTGTAACTCTGGCTTTTGGTGGTTACCGCAAGGCAGTTGTTTGTCGAAAGTGAAGCATGGATGATATCGTTGTTCATTTCCTGAGAAAACAGGATATTGTGAGCATTTGCCACCTTGAGAGAAGTTTCGTTTCCGTTGTAGATTACCACACGTTTGCCAGAGGTGTGAATTACAGGATTTTGCATTGAGTGGTGATATTCGTACACCTCATCCCCTGTAGGTGAAAAAAAGCTGAGGC
>JAGBFE010000263.1 GCA_018109965.1 Oscillospiraceae bacterium
CGGATAGTTCATTGTGGTATCAAGGCCGGTGCCAAGCAGATATCTTCTGCGTTTTCCGTAACTCCATTTGGTTGTAGCATCTTCCCACACCTCACCAACAAGCAGCTTGTCTTCACCGTGAGCTTTAACAGCAACACGGATCTGGTCGATAAAACTGTCGGGCAGTTCATCTGCAACGTCCAGACGGAAACCATCAGCACCCTGACTGAGCCAGTAATCAATAACCCCGCCTTTGCCACAGATAAATTCAATGTAGGATGGGTCTTTTTCGTTTACTTCCGGCAATGTGTCAAAACCCCACCAGGCACGGTAGCCGCAAGGAAAACGTGGGGAAAAGTCATACCATTTTCTGTAAGGACTGTCAGTGTGGTCAAAAGCCCCTTTGCTGTCATATCTTCCTTCCTTGTTAAAGTAGATACTGTCGCTGCCTGTGTGGCTGAATACACCGTCAAGAATGATTTTAATGCCTTTTTCGTGGGCAGCGTTGCAAAGAGTATGAAAATCTTCCAGAGTACCAAGGTCGGGGTCGATTTTCATATAGTCAGCAGTATTGTAGCGATGATTGGAGTGAGACTCGAATATAGGGTTGAGATAAATATATCCAACACCAAGTTCCAGCAGATAGTCCAGCTTTTCGGTGATACCCTTAAGGTCTCCGCCGTAGTAGTCTTTGTTGAGATATCCCTCAGGCATTTCGGTAGGGTAGAAGAACGGTTCGCCTTCTTTATCGGGACGATAAACGCGGTCGATAAAACTCAGCTTGTTTTTCTTTTTGCCTTCGTAAAATCTGTCAGGAAAAATCTGATAAAAAATTTTGCCTTTTGCCTGCTGCGGCGTGGAAAAATCCTTATCATAAACAGTCAGCTGAAACAATTCACCTTTTTCAGCAACATATCCGTTGCCTTTTCCGCTATTATATATGCCAAGATCGCTGTCACCAAGTTTAAAAGAGTAAAAATACAATCCACGTTCCTGTGGTACAAAAGAAACGGTAAAAATAAATTTACCGTTTTCTTTGCCTTTTAAACTCATAGCCAGTTTTTGTTTTTCAGCAGTTTCCCTTTGAATGGAAAGATAAGGTTTGTCATCATCGCTGTCCAGTGCTACAGAAAAACTGATAGGGGTATTCTGTTTTACAGCACCAAACGGAGATTTAAAAAACTCATCTCTACTGTTAAAAACATTCATAAGTCACCTATTTAATTCTTTCGAGATTCCAGATATTTTTTGCGTAATCATCGATAGCACGGTCAGCAGAGAATTTGCCTGCATTTGCAATGTTCATCAGGCTCATCTGACCAAATTTGAACTTGTCTTTGTAAAGTTCTCTCAGATAACGCTGTGTTTCGTGGTATGAATCAAAGTCTGCCATAACCATATATGGGTCATTGTTTGTAAGGCTGTCTTCAATTTCGTTGAAGTAGTCACCGTTGATGCCGCTTCTCAGCAAAGCCATAACTTTCTGAAGCACAGGGCTTTTAGCAATATATTTTTTAGGGCTGTAGCCTGCAGCCTTGAGTGCGTTAACTTCAGGTGTTTCCATACCAAACTGAATAAAGTTTTCTGCACCGCAGCACTGTTTGATTTCAACGTTTGCACCATCGTAGGTACCAAATGTAACAGCACCGTTAATCATAAACTTCATATTGCCTGTACCGGATGCTTCTGTACCGGCCAGGGAAATCTGTTCGCTGATTTCACTTGCAGGCATAAGTCTTTCACTGAGGGAAACAGAGTAGTTTTCAAGGTAAACAACTTTGAGTTTATCTTTAGTAACAGGGTCGCTTTCCACCAGTTTTTTGATTGCGTGGATAAGACGGATAATCTGTTTTGCCATATAGTAACCAGGAGCAGCCTTTGCACCAAAGATGTATGTTTTTGGTGTAAATTCTTTTTCAGGATTTTCTTTGATTTCAATATATTCAGCAAGAATATTCAAAGCATTAAGATGCTGACGTTTGTATTCGTGCAGACGTTTTACCTGTACGTCAAAGATGGAATCAGGGTTGATTTCCTCACCTGTTGTTTCTTTAAGGTATTTTGCAAATTCAACCTTGTTGTGATGTTTGATTTCCATCAGTTCCTTTACAGCTTCAGCGTCGTCACGATATTTTTCCAGTGCTTTAAGGGAGTAAGCATCTCTCTTGTAGTCTTCGCCGATTTTTTCATCAAGGAATTTGCACAAAGCAGGGTTGGACTGCAGCAGCCATCTTCTGTATGCAATACCGTTTGTAACATTTTTGAATTTCTTTGGTGCAAACAGGAAATAGTCGTGGAAAACTGTATCCTTGATGATTTCACTGTGCAGTTCGGAAACGCCGTTGATGGAGTGACAAACGTAGCAGCAGATGTTTGCAGTTCTAACTTCGTTGCCCTGTACAAGGCTCATATAGTCAATTTTGCCCCAGTCACCAGGGAAGTGGTTGAACAGGTCCTGTCTTGCACGTTTGTTGAGCTCTTCAAGAATGTCATAAATTCTTGGCAGAGTTGCTTTGAACAGACCAACATTCCATTTTTCTAATGCTTCAGGAAGAACTGTATGGTTTGTATATGCAAATGTGTTTTTAACAATTTCAAAGGATTTTTCCCAGCTGTAGCCACAGTCATCAAGCAGCACACGCATAAGTTCAAGAATAGCAAGTGTAGGGTGTGTGTCGTTGATATGGATTGCAACCTTGTCAGCAAGATTTTCCAGTGTGCCGTACTGTGCAATATGGTTTGTTACAATATCGTTGATACTTGCACTGCAGAAGAAATACTGCTGTTTAAGACGCAGAATTTTGCCTTCAACGTGGTTGTCGTTAGGGTAGAGAACTTTACTGATGAGTTCAGCGTCGCTGCCTGCCTTGATAGCCTGCAGGTAATCACCTTTGTTGAAGCTGTCCATATCGATGGATTTTGCTTTTGCTTCCCACAGTCTCAGCTTTGAAACACCTTTGGAGTCGTAACCGGAGATGTACATATCGTGTGGAACAGCCATAACACTGGAGTAATCCTTGTGAATGATATGGTGGAAATTGTCTGCCCAGACGCTTTCTACAGTACCGCCGAATTTAACTTCAAAAGCCTGGTTTGGATGAGCTTTGAGCCATACTTCGCCGCCAGGAAGCCAATTGTCAGGCAGTTCGTGCTGCCAGCCGTTTACGATTCTCTGTTTAAAGATACCGTATTCGTAAAGAATGGAGTAACCGCCGCCTGCATACTGGTCACTTGCAAGAGCGTCCATAAAGCATGCAGCAAGGCGACCGAGACCACCATTGCCAAGACCTGCGTCGGATTCACATTCGTAAATACGTTCTTCATTTACGCCCAGTTCCTTGAACATTTCTTTGGCAACCTGATCAAGCCCCATGTTGTAAAGGTTTGTTTTAAGGCTGCGGCCCATTAAAAATTCTATACACAGGTAGTATACCTTTTTCTTTCCCTGACCATAGGTATCTGCCATAAACTCCTTATTTTTTTTGCTCAGCATTCTTCTGATACAAAAAGCAGTTGCTTTATAAATATCATCATAGCTGGCTTCTTCAACTTTTTTTGAATGTTCCTGCAAAAGAACGTTTTTAACATCTTCTGCAAGCTGTTTAGCTGTAATGTTGTATTGCAATATTACACTTCCTCTCATTAAGTTTGTGGGTTTAAAATATAGAAAAATTAACCACTTGTTTAGTATACCAATTTATTGTAAAGGTTTCAATAAAAAATTGATAAATAGATATAGAATAATAGTGCTTGCATAGCAAAATATATTGCGGAAAATGAAATAATGTTGTATTATTATGTTGAGTTGGTATGCTTAAAATAACATTGATATATATTGCAGGAGGTCATTATGCCTTTTAACAAAATAAAACTTAACATTGCAGGTTCAACCTACACAATCAATTCCATGGACAGCGAAGAACATGTGCTGGCAATTGCGCGCACACTGGACCAGGATATGAGACAGGTGCTGGAGCAGTCACCGTCTGCTTCTGTTACTGCAGCAGCTGTGCTGTGTGCAATGACATACCTTGACAAACTGGAAAAATCATCCAAGGGCGCTGACAATATGCGTCTTCAGATAAAACAGTATCTCGAAGAAGCAAACAAGGCACGTTACGAAGCTGAAAAGGTAAAAGTAGAGCTTGAAAAACTCAAAGTTGATATTCAGTATCTTAAAAGCCAGAGAGGAAGCAATGAATAAACGTTTTGAAATTCTGGCACCTGCAGGAGATTTTGAAAATCTCAAAGCAGCGGTTTATGCAGGTGCGGATGCAGTTTATCTTGGGGTACAAAGCTTTAACGCAAGAGCATCTGCAACAAATTTTGATTACGAAACTCTCAAGCAGGCAGTTGAGTTTTGTCATGCCAGAAACGTAAATGTAAACGTAACTTTAAATACAATTCTGTATGACAGTGAGTTGGAACGTTTTGCCGAAACTGTAAAAAATGTTGCACAGTGCGGTGTGGATGCCGTTATTCTGCAGGACCTTGCGGCAGCGGAAATAGCAAAAACTATTGCACCTGATTTGCCGCGCCACGGTTCGACACAGATGGCGGTCCACACACTTGAAGGCGCTTTGCTGCTTAAAGAAATGGGATATTCCCGTGTTATTCTTGCAAGGGAACTGTCCTTTGAACAGATAAAATACATTACCGAGAACTGTGGAATTGAAACAGAGGTTTTCATTCACGGTGCTCTTTGTGTGTGCCTGTCAGGTCAGTGCTATGCCAGCACATTTCTCGGTGGCCGCAGCGGCAACCGCGGCCGTTGTGCAGGCACATGCCGTCTGCCGTTTTCTGCCCGTGGGGATATGGACGATAACCATCTGAGTTTAAAAGACCTTTGTGGCCTTGATATGATAAAACAACTCAAAGACATTGGTGTAAAATGTGTAAAAATTGAGGGCAGACTTCGTACACCGGAGTATGTTGCGGGTGCAGTTGATGCCTGCCGGAAGGCTGTTAACGGCGAAAGCTATGACAAGCAGATGCTGCGGGACACCTTCAGCCGTTCAGGTTTCACCAACAACTATCTTGAGGATAAATTTTCAAAAGATATTTTTGGTATGCGTACCAAAGAAGATTCACAGCGTACCAAGGAAGTGTTGCCACAATTACGTCAGCTATACCGCCGTGAAGGTCAGTATGTGCAGGTTGACTTTACATTTACAATGGGGGAAAAACAGTCTGTTCTCACAATTTCTGACGGCAAAAACGAGTTTTCACAAACTATAAATGAAACTGTGCAGGATTCACAGGGAGACTTTGAAAAAAGTGTGAGAAATGCATTGTCAAAACTTGGCGGAACACCGTTTTATGCAGATAAGATAAATGTACAATTGATGCATGGTAAATATCTGCCGCTTTCCTTTGTAAACGATGCACGCCGCAGCCTTACCGAACAGTTGCTTGCTGCACGCAGCACGGTAAACGAGTATACTGTAAATGATTTTGATTTTACACAGAATAACGTACGTAATTCTGTTCCAAAGCTGATAGCACGCTTTGAAAACGATGCACAGCTTCCATATAAGTATATTGACCGTTTCGGTTATATTATTCTCCCGATTGAATATGCCGACGGTGAAGCGGCACAGAAATACAAAGAAAAAGCAGTGCTTGAACTGCCAAGGGATATGTTCCGCGGAACAGAACAGCTTAAAGAAAAAATCGAAGCTGCAAAGAAAAGCGGTTTCGACAAATTCTGTGTTCAGAACATCGGTCACATTCCTCTTGTTAAAGGGCAAAAGCTGTTTTCATCCTTTACACTCAATGTGTCAAATTCATTATCAGCAAAACAATACAGTGATTTGGGTGTTGAATTTATCACCCTCAGTCCTGAAATTACAGTGGACAGTATAAAGCGTATTGACAGCAGCGTAAAAACTGTTGTGTATGCTTATGGCCATGTACCGCTTATGCTTACAAAATCATGCCCGATTTCCAATATAAAAAAATGTTCAGAATGTGACGGAACAGGCTTTCTGACCGACCGAAAAGGTCTTAAAATGCCGGTCAGATGTCACAATGGGGCAAAAGGATATCGCGAAATATTCAATGCAGTTCCGCTTTATATGGGGGATAAACAGCAAGATATAAAGGCGGACTGGCTATCTCTTAACTTTACAGTAGAAAAACCACAGGAAGTGGAAAAAATAACAGAAAAGTTTATTAACGGCAAACCTTTTGCAAATGATTTTACACGAGGATTGTATTACAAAGGTTCCATTTAAACTTTGACAGGAGTAAAAAATGAAAAAAGACTTTTTGTTTTTATTTTATGTGCTTGCAGGTATAATTGCAGGCTCTATTATAGCAAATCTGTGCAGTGGGGCAGGTGTGCTCAGCTGGCTGGCTTACGGACAGACAATCGGTTTTGCACCAAACAACCCTGCAGTGCTTGACCTTGCAATTTTCAAAATCACATTTGGTTTTTCAATGTCACTTACCGTGGCACATATTATCACAATTTCACTGGCTTTGTTCCTTTACAGACATACAAGGTATAAATGATGATGAATTTTATTCTCGCTTCAACTTCACCAAGAAGAAAAGAACTGCTGGGACTGATTGTTCCAGCATTTACCTGTGTTGCACCGCAGTTTGATGAAAGCATTATTGACATAAAAAATGCAAGGGAAAAGGCTGTGGTTTTATCACGGGAAAAATGTAAAGATGTTGCATCAAGGTGTGAAGATAAAAATGCGGTAATCATTGCAAGTGATACTGTTGTTGATCTGGACGGCGAAATTCTGGAAAAACCGGAAGATATAGCGGATGCATACATTATGATAAAAAGCCTGTCAGGCAATAAGCATAAAGTACATACTGCAGTGACGGTTTATTGCAGGGGAATTTACTATTCTTTTGCAGATACAACCGAGGTGTATATGGACAAAATTCCTGAAGAAACCATTCTGGAATATATAAACACTGATGAGCCATATGATAAAGCGGGCGGATATGCAATCCAGGGTTTTATGGCAGGATATATTTCCCGCATCAATGGCAACTATCACAATGTTGTGGGACTTCCGCTGTCAAAACTTAACAGATTGTTAAAAATTGTTAAGGCTTTATAAATAATTTTTAAAAAATAGGTGAAATAAATTGCAAACGATTTATATTTGTGATATTATTATCTGTGATTTCAAATATAATAATTAAATAAATATATATTTATGGGTTAAAAAAGGAGAAAAACATGTTTGGACTTACAAAAGATGTAGGTATCGACCTTGGTACAGCCAACACTCTTGTTTTTATGAAGGGTAAAGGCGTTATTATGAGAGAACCAAGTGTTGTTGCTGTTGATACAAAAAGCGATACAGTAAAATTTGTTGGTAACGAAGCTAAAGAAGTTATCGGCCGTACACCTGGTTCAATTGTGGTTGTAAGACCACTCAAGGACGGTGTTATTGCAGACTTTGACGTTACTGCAAGTATGCTCAGAATTTTCATCAAAAAAGCTTGTGGCACATCCCTGCTTTTCAAACCACGTATAGTTATCTGTATTCCATCAGGTGTTACTGAAGTTGAAAGACGTGCTGTTAGAGAAGCTTCCATTGCAGCAGGCGCAGGTCAGGTTATGATTATTGAAGAACCAATGGCAGCAGCAATCGGCGCAAAACTTCCTGTACAGGAAGCAACAGGCAATATGGTTGTTGACATCGGCGGCGGTACAAGTGAAGTTGCTGTTATTGCACTCAATGGTATCGTTGCATCCAGAAGTGTAAGAACTGGCGGCGACGAATTTGACGCAGCTATCATCAACTACATCAAGAGAAAATTCAACCTTCTTATCGGTGAAAGAACAGCTGAACAGATTAAAATCGAAATCGGTACAGCATACAAACTTGATGAAGAACTCACACTTGAAATCAAAGGCCGCAACCTCATCAACGGTCTGCCAAAAAATATTGAAATTACAAGTGAAGATGTAAGAGAAGCTTTGCAGGAATCTCTTGAAAAAATCATCGAAGCAATCAAGGAAACATTGGAAAAAACACCACCTGAACTTGCAGCTGACATCATCAGCAGCGGTATCACACTTACAGGCGGCGGCGCAATGCTTAAAGGTCTTGACAAACTTATCAACCGCGAAACAGGCATTGACGTATATATTGCAGAAAATCCGCTTGACTGTGTTGCAAATGGTACAGGTTATGTTCTTGACAATATGAATGTTCTTGGCGATGTTCTGCAGACAGACACAAGAAAATTTTAATAAGGCTATATGATTTTGCAAGCTCTGCAGATACAGCGGAGCTTGCAAATTTAGCATTTAGCCTAATTTAAAAAAGGAGTAATCCAGAATTGTTTAAAAATAATACTTTCAAAGCCATAGCAGCAATCGTGGTTGTTTTTATCGGTATGGCAATTTATGCAGGCGTAAACGGCAAACTCACTACATTTCCACAGGAAATATTGGGAGCTGCAGCGGTACCGTTCAAACAGGTTACAGCAGGTATATCACAAAAATTCTCTGTGTGGCAGGACCGTACACTCAATATTGATAAAATAATTGAGGAAAATGAACTGCTCAAACAGGAAAATCAGGAGCTTAAGCAAAAGCAGATTGATTACGACAAAATAAAAATAGAAAATGAGCAGTACAAGGAATTTCTCAACATAAAGGAAGAAAATCCTGATTACGAAATAGCATCGGCTTCGGTTATCGGACGTGACGGTCTGGAAAAGTTTGATTCCTTTACCATTGACCTTGGGCGTGATGATGATATAGAAATAAATGATGTTGTGTTGTCATCGGTTGGTGTTGTCGGCGTTGTTGTGGAAACCGGCCCAAACTACTCCCGTGTTGCAACCATTCTCAGCCCATCGGTCAGTGTGGCGTGTTTTGTCAGCAGCACAAGGGATACAGGTGTGGTTTGCGGTGACAGTCTTTACAGCAATGAAGGTAATACTGTCATAAAATATCTTCCCAAAAACACAAAGGCTGAAATAGGTGACATTATCAGCACAACAGGCATGGGTGAAGTGTTCCCAAAAGATTTGCTTGTAGGCACAATTGAATCTTTGCATACCGATACTTCAGGCAACTATAACTATGCCATAGTAAAACCTGCAAGTGATATTGCAGAAGTAAAAACAGTATTTGTTATTAAAAACTACTGATTCCGGAGAAATGTATGAACAGCAGAAAACTGGCAATTGAAAAAATAATCAAATATACGCTGCTATGTTTGTGTGCATTTGTGTTGTATGTTTTACAGGGAACCCCGGGATTTTTGTCAATATGGGGGATAAAACCAATTTTTCTTATCCCGTTCTGTATAAATCTTGCAGTTTTGGAAGATGAAAATTATAAACTTATTGTCTATGTGATTGCAGGCATGCTTATGGAGCTTTCTGCCGGCAGAATAATAGGATACTATACAATACCTGTTATTCTCGTATGTACAGTATGTTCCTTTGTTGTCCGAATACTTATAAAACCGAACTATCGCAACACATTGGTAATGGCTTTTGTTTCTACATTTACAATACTGGCAGTGGACTTTTTTTTCAGCTATGTCCTGCCGGGACACAAAGGCGTTTTTGCAGTGTTTTTTAAAACAGTTTTGCTGTCAAGCTGCTATTCAATGCTGTTTTCGACGCTGTATTACAAAATTATAGAAGCAATACAAAACAAATTTGTTAAATTTAATGCGAGGTAAACTTTGAAAAAGGTATTAACCCAACGAACAAGAATACTGGCGTTGTTGGTAGCAGTTGTGTTTATGCTGTATTCAATAAAATTAGTACAGTTTCAGATTATTGAGGGGGAAGAGCATTATGAAAGCTCAAATACCTCTGTTTCTTTTGAGCAGACACTTGCAGCATCGCGCGGAGATATCGTTGATATATATGGAACGCCTATTGCATCAAGCCAGCTTATATTTAATGTGATTCTCAACAGGGCATACCTCCCAAACGAAGAACTTAATCAGAGAATAATAGAAGTTGTTGACATTCTTGAACAAAACGGAGAACAGGTTAACGATATTCTGCCGCTGGAAAAAGAGTATCCGTATAATTTTACAGACAATAGCAGTGAAATCGAATGGGTGCGAAATACACTGGATTTAAATATCTATGCTACAGAAGGCGATATAGTTGAAAAACTGGGTGAAAAATATAAACTTGATGATGTTCCAAAAGAAATGTGGCGCAAGGTTGGCGGCATCAGATATACAATGGACCGCGAAGGGTATACACTCAGTCTTCCGTTTACCATTGCAAAAGATGTAAGCGAAAAAACAGTTGCGGTAATCACAGAAAACTCCCGTGAACTCACAGGTGTGGAAATATATGACACCAGCAAACGTCATTATGAAGACGGAACAATACTGCCCCATGTTCTGGGTACAGTAGGCCCTATCTGGGCCGAAGAATATGCCGAACTCAAAACCCAGGGCTACAAACTGAACGATACTTTGGGCAAATCGGGTCTTGAAAAACTTTATGAAAGTTTTCTTAAAGGTACTGACGGCTCGGTAAATATTGAGCGGAATATGTATGGTGAAATAACCAGAAAAGAGATTATTGATGCGCCTAAAGAAGGCGACACTGTAAAGCTTACAATAGATTATCAGCTGCAGGATGCACTGAATGATATTCTCAAAAATCAGCTGGAGGTGCTGCAGGCAAAACCTGCAGGCAGCGGCAAGGAGGCAAGCGGTATTTCGGCAGTTGTAATTGACACCAAAACAGGCGGTATCCTTGCAGCAGCAAACTATCCAAGCTATGACCTGAATCTTTATTCATCCAATTACTCCGAATATGCAAACGACGGTAACAATCCGCTGTTCAATCGTGCAACACAGGGGTTGTACCGTCCTGGTTCGGTTTTCAAATGTGCTGTGGCGCTTGCAGCCTTGCAGGAAGGTGTAATAGATGAAAACTACACCTATCGTTGTACAGGTATATACACCTACTATGCACCAAGTTATACACCTGGATGTGCTTACGGTACTGCACACGGTGTATGCGACGTCAAAAAAGCACTTCAGGTCAGCTGCAACTGTTTCTTTTACGAAATGGGTCGTCTGCTTGGTGTTGAAAAGATGAACGAAATTGCCAATCAGATGGGGCTCGGCGTAAAAACAGGGCTGGAAATAAGCGAAAAAACAGGTGTTGTTTCCAATCCGGAGTATACCGAAAGCCTTGGCGGCACCTGGGAAGTAGGTAACGTTATCCAGACAGCTATCGGTCAGCTGGATACAGTTGTTACCACTGTTCAGCTTGCAACCTATGCCAACACACTGGCAAACGAAGGTGTAAGAAAAAACACACATATTGTTGATTCCATTGTATCAATAGACGGAGAAACAGTTTACGAAACACCGATATCGGTTTTGTCGGAGCGTCCCGATATCAATGACTCTTACAGAATAGTTGAAGAAGGCATGGTGAGAGCATCAACCCAAGGTGCAGCAAGACAGTTTCTTTCAGTGCTGCCTTATCAGATAGCATCAAAAACAGGTACTGCACAGGTTTCGGGTGGTTATCTCAATGCCACTATTATGGCATACGGGCCAACCGAAAACCCCGAAATTGCAGTTGCCGTTATTGCCGAAAAAGCAGGCAACGGTTATTATCTTGCCGAGGCTGTTGCAGATATCTACGAGGAATATTACAGGCTCAAGGAACTGCGTCAG
>JAGBFE010000264.1 GCA_018109965.1 Oscillospiraceae bacterium
AAGCTTTATCATATACTTTTTTGGAAATTTAGCAAAAATTACAGTTTTGTAAAAATTTATTTTTGGCATACATTTGTGCACAAAACAAAACGGGGCCGTGCAAACGACCCGGTTTTTAACCTGTTACATAACCACTACACCGTTGATGTTCACTTCAAATTCGGCACCAAAATACTTTGCACTGCGTCGGCAAAGCAGCATGCGTTCCAGGAATATTTCAAAATATTCGCTTATACGGCTTATAGTTTCATCAACTGTCAGATAAAGTGTAAATTTTTTGCTGTCGGTATCCAGCACCAGTTTGGATTTTTCCACCGCGTAGTTTACACGGTCGTGGATATCCTCGCTGATTGTGGCGCGTTCCTCTGCACGCACACGGCTGCGGCGCACATCGCTTTTGTCAGCAATGATAAGTGCCGCTGCAACTTCGTTTACAGGGAAGGCTGTTTTTTCGTCGTGGTTGCCTATTGCTGTCACAATGCGGGAGATTTCTTCCGCTTTCAGACCCATTTTGTCAAGCAGGCGGAACGCCATAACAGCACCTGACTGTGCGTGGTCAATGCGGTTTACCACATTGCCTATATCGTGCATATATGCCGCAATCTGTGCAAGTTCAACTGTGCGTTCATCATAGCCAAGTTTTTCAAGTATGCCCCCTGCAACATCGGCACAGCGCACAACATGGGCAAAGCTGTGTTCGGTAAAACGCATGCTTGCCATTGTTTCGTCTGCCATTTTAATATATGTTTTTATATCTTCGTTTGCTCTTACTTCCTGATAGGTTACCATAAATTCACCTCTTTTATTATATACCTGTATATTTATATCATTTCTATTTTATTTTACCATAACAGTCCCATATTTCAATATTGGTGATATGATATTACACAAAATTTACACCCTGTTTACATTATCTTTGTGTCAATCAGTCAGATGGTTATAATTTATTCAGAGTTTGCCATATACAGCTTCATATGTGCCAAAAAATGACAGCTTCAGCTGTAATTCCTTGACTGGTTTCTTTTTATAACATATTATTAAAGTAATATATAAAATAATTTATCCTGTATCCTACTATGGAGTGACATTATGGAAAAAGACAACAAAAAAAGACTTATGCTTATGCAGGAGGTACTGGAGAAATACACCGATGAGGAACACCCGCTCACCACTGCGCAGATAATGAAAATCCTTGAATGTGACTATGGTATGAAAATCCACCGCACCACCGTTGGCAAGGATATCGCAGACCTTGTGGAGATGGATGTGGATGTGCAGTGCGTGCGCTCCACACAGAACAAGTATTTTATCGGCAGCAGATATTTTGAACTGCCCGAGCTTAAACTGCTTGTTGATGCTGTTGCCTCCAGCAAGTTTATCACCGAAAAGAAAAGCCGTGAGCTGATATCAAAGCTTGACCGTTTTGCCAGTGTTTATCAGCGGGAAAACATCAAGCGCAACATAGCTACCGAAGGCAGAATAAAACCCAGCAATGAACATACCTTTTATATTGTTGACCGCATCAACGATGCCATAAACCAGGGCAGAAAAATCAGTTTTACATACTTTGAATATGATGCAGCCAAAAACAAGGTTTTACGCAATGAGGGCAAGCCATATCTTTTCAGCCCTTATTCTCTGGTGTGGAACGGTGATTACTACTATGTTGTAGGCTTCTCCCACAAGCACGGCAAAACCGGCACCTTCCGTGTTGACCGCATCAGCTCTACCCCTGAAATTGTTGAAGAAGCCGCACAGCCTATGCCGGACGGATTCAGTGTTTCAGAGTTTACAAAAACTGTTTTTCAGATGTATGATGAGCAGCGTGCAATGGTGGAACTTTTGTGTTCCAATGAAATGATGAAGGTGATTATTGACCGTTTCGGCGAAGATGTGCATACCGAAATTACAGATGATGAACATTTCACTGTCACAACAGAGGTTTCCCTAAGCCCCAATTTTTACGGCTGGCTGTTTGGTTTTGGCGACAAGATAAAGGTGACAGGACCTCAATGGGTTGTGGACAGATACAGAGAAATGCTGCACAGAGAGCTTGAACAGCTTTAATATTGCAGAGCAGAATTTGAAATAACAGCCCTGCGTTTGCTGCAAATTCCATTATATACCGTCAGCTGCAGATAATCATATGATAATTCTGTCTGCTGTTTTGCCGGCACTTGTATTTTGATATAACTGGTGCTATCATTGGATAAAACAAATATCGGAGGATATAAATATGTGCGAAGAAACAGTAAAAATTGAAGAAACAACAGCTGCTGAAGAAATCACTGAAACTGCAGAAGAAACTGTGTGCGGTGTTGAAACCGAACCATTGTTCTGCGAATTTGTTGATTTTGAAACTTTCAGCAAATCCGATTTCCGTGTGGTAAAGGTTAAGGAATGCAGCGCAGTTAAAAAGAGCAAAAAGCTTTTGCATTTTGTGCTGGATGACGGCACAGGCAACGACCGTGTTATCCTTTCGGGCATTCACGAATTTTACGAACCTGAACAGCTTGTGGGCAAAACACTGCTTGCAATCACAAACCTGCCTCCAAGAAAAATGATGGGCATTGAATCCTGCGGTATGCTGATGTCCGCAATACATACCGTTAACGGCGAAGAAAAGCTGAACCTTGTTATGCTCAGCGACGAAATCCCTGCAGGTGCAAAACTGTACTGATGTATGTCAGCACCGCTGAATATTGTCTGATATTATCAGCGTTTTCTGATGTATTTATGGCAGCTGCCCATGTTTTTCAGTCTGACAAACAGACCAATCAAAAAATGTTGACTGAACATAAAACACCTGTCAAATGACAGCCCGATAAGAAAACATAAATACCCGCCAGAACACCGTAAAGTGATTTGGCGGGTATTGATTTTGCACAAGCATATTTTGTATATTTTTGTTGCTATAAATATATATCCTATGTTATCATATATGTGAAAAAAATGTGAAATACGTGTGAAAACACGTTCACACCTTATCCGCGGCAAACTCAGCGCTATCCCACAATAACAGCTATTCAATACAAAACCAATTTACAGACAAAGGTAAAACAATGAAAATCAACACAAAAGAATTGTCCTACGAACAGGTTCTGGCACTGCCGAAACTTGAACGCAAAACACCGCTGAAACCCTCCCGACTGCTTGCTGCAGTTGTGCGCATTGCCTGCATCCCCACACTGTTGAAAACAAAATTTTCCTATACCACAGAACGTATGGAACTGGTTGGCGACCAGCCATGTCTGATACTGATGAACCACTCCAGCTTTACCGACATGAAGCTGGCATTCGGCATTTTTTACCCAAGAAGAATGGGTATTGTTACATCGGTTGATGCAATGACAGGCATCCTTGGCAAACTGATGCGTTTTCTGGGATGTACGCCTACCCACAAATATGTTGCTGATATGACACTTATCAAGGATATTTCATATATGCTGAAGGAAAACAAAACCAGTGTGCTGATGTATCCCGAAGCAGGATATTCCTTTGACGGCTGTGCAACCGCAATGCCCGACCGCCTTGGCGTGCTGATGAAACGCCTTGGTGTGCCTGTGGTGACAGTTATCACACAGGGAGCTTTCCACCGTGACCCGCTGTACAATATGCTGCAGATACGCGATGTAAAGGTATCGGCTCATGTAAAATGCATTGCAACCGCAGAAGAAATAAAAGAAAAATCCGTTGAAGAACTTGACGCCCTGCTGGCAGAGTCCTTTGCTTTTGACAACTTTGCCTGGCAGCGCGACAACAAAATTGCCATTGATGTGCCTTTCCGTGCAGACGGACTGCACCGCATCCTTTACAAATGCCCACACTGCGGCAAAGAAAACAATATGGAAGGCAAAGGCATACATCTGACCTGCCACAGCTGCGGCAAGCAGTGGACAATGGATGAATACGGCCAGCTGGCTGCAGCTGACGGCAATACCGAATATCCTCACATCCCTGACTGGTACCGTTGGCAGAGAGAATGTGTAAAAAAAGAAATTGAAGACGGTACATACCTTATCGACACTGACGTGGACATTGTTGTTCAGGTAAACCTTGACTGTGTGTACAAAATCGGCCAAGGCCATCTTGTTCACAACGAAAACGGCTTCCGTCTGACAGGTGCTGACGGCAAGCTGGACTACAGTCAGTCCCCTGCTTTCAGCCACACATTGTACTCCGACTACTACTGGTACGAAATGGGAGATGTTATCGGCATTGGCGACAACGAATTTTCCTATTTCTGCCTGCCAGAAACAAATGTATCGGTAACCAAAGCCCGCCTTGCAACAGAAGAACTTTACAAGCTGAAAAAACGCAGAAGAAAAAACAGAAAAACAGAAATTTAAAAACAATTCGTATCAAAACAAAAAGCCTCTGATGTCGCTGACATCAGAGGCTTTTATTTTATCTGTCAAAATTTTCAACCAGACAGTCGCTGACAATTGCATAGATGTTTGCCGCAACAATTTCGGCATCTTCCACCGTCACAGGCTGTTCGCTGCCGTCCTTGAAAAAGTTGTAGCCCACGCCGCCATCCTCATCAATATCAAGAAAAGCAAGATAGTTGTGCACCCCGTCATTGTAGCCGCAGACAATAAATTTAAGGCAGCCAAGGACCTGATTTACATCAAGGTCTGCAGCTTTCAGTTCTTCACAGGAATACTCACCGTTACCGTCGCCAAAATCAAACTGCAGCACAAAATTGAACAGTTTTAAATCCTCCTGTTCAAGATGCATATATTTATCCCAGAATTTAAATGTCTTATTTTCGCCAGTCATAGTTACCTCGTTGTTGTGTTGTACAATTTGTTATCTGCATACCGTCAGCTGAAAATATTTATATATAGAAATTCACTGCTGATTTTGTTCATAAAATTTTATATCTACCTTTTATTTTAGTGTACCATTGTTTTTTATGAATATATCGTAAG
>JAGBFE010000265.1 GCA_018109965.1 Oscillospiraceae bacterium
TCCACTGGAATTAAGTGTGTACGCAAGACGGATTTCGCCGCCTTTTTCACCCAGATTGCTTTCCACCTCAACACCGTTTATATCAAGCACAAGTGCGCCTGCAGGGGTGTCGTAGTTGCAAAGGTTGGTGATGCCTTTTTCAATCATCAGGCAGGATTTGTATCGCCCAAAGCGAGTAATGCTGGCACCGCTGTCCCATACCTTCACACAGGTTTTGCTCCCGTCAAAGCCTGTTGCAGCACTTTCGTTGTAACACACATAATATTTATCATCCTTTTTATAAAAGGAACCGGTAGTTGTCAGGTCGACAGTTTCACTTTCACCGTCGGCAGTGGCAGTACCTTCAATATGAATAAGATAATTGTCCTGCATATTACTCCTTTATATCCTTTAAAACCGATTTTATATGGGCGTCTTCACCTAAAAAAATTCTTGCAACATCATCAAAAGCACTGGTGTTGTTGGTAACAAAAAACTCTGCATTGCCGCCGCTTGTTTTGCCGTTCAGCAAAGCAAGGCTTTCAAGTGTCAGCTTTATGCCTGTTGCAGTTTCCTTGCCGCTGTCGATAAGCACCACATCATCACCGAGAATTTCACTGATAACCTTTGATATCAGTGGGTAGTGTGTGCAGCCGAGAATAAGTGTGTCAGCACCAAATGCCTTTATTTCGGCAAGATAGCCTTCTGCACTTTTACGGATAAGGTCATCGTCAAGGTGACCGCTTTCAATCAGCGGCACAAAGTCGGGGCAGGGCACGCCGATAACCTTTACATCGCTGTCCGTCTCTTCAAGGCGTCTGCCCATACTGTTTGCGCGGATGGTGGCAGGTGTTGCAATTATACCAATGCGCTTGGAGCGTGTTGCAGCAAGAGCAGCGGTAACAGTGGGGCGGATAACGTCAACAAAAGGAACTGTGAGGTTTGCCATATTCTCTTTTGGAACGTTGCTGGACACTGTGCCGCAGGCTGCGGCAATCAGTTTTACCCCTCTGCGCTGCAAAAAGTCTACATTATCACATGCACACTGGTGAAGTTCTTCAATTGTTTTAACGCCGTACGGCATTCTCAAGGTGTCGCCCAAATATTTTATGTCCTCTCCCGGCAAAACCTGCAAAAGCTCCTTTACACAGCTTAAACCGCCTACACCGGAATCAAAAATACCTATAGCTTTGTTATTCATCGCGTGAACCTTTCAAACCTAACTGAATAATGCCGTCAACAAGTTCAGCGTAGCTCATACCTTCGTACTGCATAAGTTTTGGATACATACTGATTGTTGTAAAGCCCGGCAGTGTGTTGATTTCGTTGATGAGAATTCTGTTTGTGTCCTTTTCTACAAAGAAATCCACACGGCTGAGTCCTGCACAGCCAAGTGCTGTGTATGCTCTTTTTGCGGTTTCGCGGATTTCGTCACGGATTTCTTTGCTCACACTTGCAGGAATAAATGTTCTGCTTGTGCCGTTTTTGTATTTGTCGTCATAGTCATAAAAACTTGCGGTTGCACCGATTTCGCCTATTTCACTTGCAATGAGTTCAGGCACATTGCCGAACACTGCACATTCAACTTCGTGACCCTGAATAAATTCTTCAAACACAATTTTGTCATCGTGTGCAAGTGCAAGGTTGATTGCGCTGCGCAGCTCATCCTTGTTATTAACTTTGGAAATACCAACGGAAGAACCGCTGCGACTTGGTTTTACAAACATCGGATAACCAAACTGGCCCGCCATTCTTGCTTCAACAGCGTCAATGTCAGCAGCTTCGTGTGCACGGATGTAGTCCCAGCGGCATCTTGCGATACCTGCATTGTCAAATATAATGTTTGTATATACTTTATCCATACATGCAGCAGAAGCAAGCAGACCGCAGCCGCAGTAAGGGATGCCTGCAAGTTCCAGCAAACCCTGGATTGTGCCGTCTTCGCCGTTTTTGCCGTGAAGCACAGGCAGCACTACATCGATTTTTTCAAAAAAGATTTCGTTGTCATAAATTTTGATAAGTCCTTTTGTTGTTTTGTCAGGGCTGATAAGGCAAGGCACGCAGTCTTCGTGTTCGTGCCAGGTGTCGCTGATGATTTCATCGGTACTGCCCGGGAAGAACAGCCAGCGGCCCTTTTTTGTGATACCTACTTTAACAACGTCATATTTATCATTAGGGATATTGTCGATAATGCTTTTGGCGCTCATCAGACTGATTTCGTGTTCGTTTGAAACACCGCCAAAGATTACACATACCTTAGTTTTAGCCATAATAACCTCCTAAATGTAGGGCGTAATAACCCATTATCATTTATATTATAATATAATACCATATATTACAGCGAAAAAAAAGCCCCCAGTTTTATTCTGACAGTAAAAAATACCGCTGCAAAAGCCGCCATTTTCGTGCATTTTTTATAATGAAAAAATTTGTTATTGTACTTGACATTGCACGTTCAAACTGATATAATAGGTTCACCTCTTTGTGCAGGTTTATTTTTTATGCAAAAATTTTTTGCGGGCGAAAGAGGGAGGCTAACTTTAAATGGAGGTGCCGAAATGAGAGTTAGAATCACACTTGCATGTACAGAATGCAAACAGCGCAATTACGACACTAAGAAAAACAAGAAAAATACTCCAGACAGAGTAGAACTCAACAAATATTGCCGTTTTTGCAAAAAACACACTCTTCACAGAGAAACTAAATAATTAAGGGAGTAGTACGATGGCAGACAAAAAAGAAAAAGTTGGCTTTTTTGGCTCTATCAAAAACTTTTTCAAAGGCTTGGGCAAGAGAGCTAAAGAAATTAAAGCTGAAATGAAAAAGATTGTATGGCCTACAAAAGCTCAGGTTATCAATAACACTCTTGTAGTAATTGTTGTTTCAATCATTGCAGCTATCTGCATCTTTGGTTTGGACACAGTATTTGGTTTCATTGTAAGATTTATCTACAAAGCTTAAGCGAGGTGTAAACTATGTCAGAGGCAAAATGGTATGTGGCTCACACATATTCCGGCTATGAAAACAAGGTAGCTAAAAGCCTTGAAGCAATCGTAGAAAACCGCCGCTTGCACGACCTGATTCAGGACATCAAGGTTCCTACAGAAACTTTGGTTGAAATCAAAGACGGCAAACGCAAAGAAAAGGAAAACATTCTTTTTCCTTCCTATGTGTTTGTTAAAATGGTTTTGACAGATGACACCTGGTACATCGTGCGTAATACCCGTGGCGTAACAGGATTTGTTGGAGCATCCTCTTCAAAACCTTCTCCGCTTTCTCCAAAAGAAGTGGAAGCAATGGGTGTTGAAACAAAAACACAGACAATCGACTTCAAAGTGGGCGACAATGTGGAAATCACAGACGGCCCATTGGCAGGATTTATCGGCGTTGTGGATGCAATTGACGCAGATAACGAAAAAGTTACTGTAAAAGTTTCCATGTTCGGCAGAGAAACAGAAACCGAACTTTCACTTTTGCAGGTAAAACCAATTTAATCAGAACACAGGTAAGAATCACCATTTGTGATTTTTATAGGGCGGTTTAAAGCTGCCCGTGGGAGAGCAGAAAAGTTCTGCTCGTCATCTTACCACATTTTTCGGAGGTATTTAAAATGGCTCAAAAAGTTACTGGATATATCAAACTCCAGATTCCAGCTGGTAAGGCAACTCCAGCACCACCTGTTGGTCCAGCTCTTGGTCAGCACGGCGTAAACATCATGTCTTTCACAAAAGAATTCAATGAAAGAACACAGAAAGATATCGGTTACATTATTCCTGTTGTTATCACAGTATATGCAGACCGTTCCTTCAGCTTTATCACAAAAACTCCACCAGCACCAGTTCTCATCAAAAAAGAACTCGGTCTTGAATCTGCTTCCGGCGTGCCAAACAAAACAAAAGTTGGCCAGCTGACAAAAGAACAGGTTAAGAAAATTGCTGAAATGAAAATGCCTGACCTTACAGCAGGCAGCCTTGAAGCAGCTATGAGCATGGTTAAAGGTACAGCTCGCAGCATGGGCGTTACAGTAGAAGAATAATAGCTTAAACACTCAACATAAGTGGGAGGAAATTTCCGTTTGACCACAGGAGGATATAAATGAAACACGGTAAAAAATATGTAGAAAGCAAAAAGCTTGTTGACAAAACAAAGCTTTATGACTTGGAAGAAGCTTGCGCTTTGTGTGTAGACACAGCAAAAGCTAAATTTGACGAAACAGTTGAACTTCACGTTCGTCTTGGCGTTGACTCCCGTCACGCTGACCAGCAGGTTCGTGGTGCAGTTGTATTGCCACACGGTACTGGTAAAAACGTTAAAGTTCTTGTTATTGCTAAAGGCGATAAAGAAAAAGAAGCTCTCGATGCAGGCGCAGATCTCGTAGGTGCAGAAGAAATGGTAGCAAGAATCCAGAACGAAGGTTTCATGGATTTCGACGTTCTCATCACAACACCTGACATGATGGGTCTCGTTGGTCGTCTTGGTAGAGTTCTTGGTCCTCGTGGCCTTATGCCAAACCCAAAAGCCGGCACAGTTACACCAAACGTTGCTCAGGCTGTTAAAGAAGCTAAAGCTGGTAAAATCGAATACCGTCTTGACAAAGCAAACATCATCCACGTTCCAGTTGGTAAAGCAAGCTTTGGTAAAGAAAAACTCAGCGACAACATCACAACAGTTATGGATGCTATCGTAAAAGCAAAACCAGCAGCAGCAAAAGGTCAGTACATCCGTTCTGCAGCTATTGCTACAACAATGGGTCCTGGCGTTAAACTCAACAACGCAAAATTCGGTGGTTAATTTATAAATTAACTATTGACAACACAATAGGATTATTGTATAATAATTAAGCTGTTTTAAGACAGCAGGTGCAAATAAGCGTAAAAGGAACTCCTTGCCTGCCGAGAACAAAGCGTATTGACTTAATTTAGGTTTATTAGGCTTGTTTTCTGCAAAGAAGGCAAGCCTTTTATATTTTGCAAAAGAAATCACAGCCTCTTTTCATAAGAAAAAGGTTATTTAGTTTTAAAAATAATAAGAGAGGTGACAAACATTGGCAAGCGAAAAAATCTTGGCTGGTAAAAAAAGCTATGTTGAAGGTGTTAAAGAACTCCTCGATGCTTCTATGGGCGGTGTTGTGTTCAACTACAAAGGTATCACAGTAGAAGAAGACACAAAACTCCGTAAAGAACTCAGAGAAGCTGGCGTACACTACGAAGTAATTAAGAACACAATGCTCAAAATTGCTATCAGAGGTACAGCAATCGAAGGTCTTTCCGACGTTCTCAAAGGCTCCACAGCAGTAGCTATCGCAAACAACGAAGATCCACTTGCAGCAGCAAGAATCCTCAACAAGTTCTGCGAAGCTTCCAAAGGCAAATACGAAATCAAAGGTGGCTATCTTGACGGCGAAGTGCTCGACGTAGCAGGCGTTCAGAAAATTGCTAACCTTCCAAACAGAGACGGCTTACTCTCTATGCTCCTTTCCGCTCTTCAGGGCAACCTCAGCGGTCTTGCACGCGTTATCAACGCTATCAAAGAACAGAAGGAAGGCGAAGCAGCTTAATAGCTGTTTAACTGCCGCTTAACTGTAAGCAAACCAATTTATTTAAAAAATCACGTAATTACGGAGGACATTTAAAATGGCAAGCGAAAAAATCGTAAAATTTGTTGAAGAAATCAAAACTCTTACAGTTCTCGAACTCGCAGAACTCGTATCCGCAATCGAAGAAGAATTTGGCGTAACAGCAGCAGCTCCAGTTGCAGTAGTAGCAGGCGCAGCAGCACCAGCAGCTGAAGAAAAAACAGAATTTGACGTTGTTCTTGTTGAAGCTGGCGCTTCCAAAATGGGCGTTATCAAAGCTGTTAAAGAACTCACAGGTCTCGGCCTCAAAGAAGCAAAAGACCTCGTTGACAACTGTCCAAAAACAGTTAAAGAA
>JAGBFE010000266.1 GCA_018109965.1 Oscillospiraceae bacterium
AGCTCCCAGTCTTTAACCTGTTTTTGTTTTTCGTACAAAGCAACATAGCTGTCATAGCGTGACTGCGATATTTCGCCTGCTTCCACCGCCGCTTTTACGCTGCATCCGATTTCGGATGTGTGGCTGCAGTCAGCAAATTTGCAGTCATCAAGATGGTCGCCGAATTCAATAAACACATGCGGAAGGTCATATTTAGAGATAAAGTTGTCCCTGTCAAGTTCAATGGATGAAAAACCGGGGGTGTCGGCAACCATACAGTCACCCATATCAAAAATTTCCACCTGACGGGTTGTGTGCTTGCCGCGGCCAAGCTTTTGGCTGATTGCATTTGTTTCCAGCTGCAAATCAGGGAACAATCTGTTGAGCAGTGTTGATTTACCTACGCCCGAGTTGCCCGCAAAAGCACAAACCTTGTCCTTCATCAAGGCTTTAAGTGCCTCCAGTTGTTCAGTCTGTTCTTCCCCTGTGATAAATACATTGTATCCTGCTTTGGTATAAATTTCTTTTATTTCATCACAATGTGCGAGGTCTGCCTTGGTAATTGCAATTGCAACCTCAACATTTTTGTGCTGTGCAATAGCACACATTTTGTCAATAACAAAATAATTTGGATTTGGCTCGGTAGTTGATATAACCAATATGAGCAAATCCAGATTTGCAAAAGGCGGACGGATGAACTGATTTTTTCGCTGGTGAATTTTTGTGATAACATTTGTTCCCTGTTCGAACTCGGTTTCCACAATATCCCCTGCAAGCGGAGAAAGGGCAAGCTTTCTGAACTTGCCCTTTGCTTTACATTCTATAATTGTTCCATCTTCGGTTTTTATATAATAAAACCCGCCTATGCTTTTTAAAACAATATTATTTTTCATATAATCCTATTTAAACAATTTATTGTAGCACTGTAATGACTGAAATCATCATTTTATGTTCCACTGCTTGAGCTGTCTGAACTGCTGTTTGTACTGTCTGAACTGCTACTTGAATTATCAGTGCTGTTACCGTTGCCTGTAGAAGGTCTGTTTACACATGTTACACCATCTGCATTTGCACTGTGTCCTCTTGTACCGCATACACTGCAAACAGGCACTGTTGGGCAGTTTGCAGATGTATGTCCTTCATCGTTACAGATTGAACAAGGCATTGCTTTATTACAGTTATCACATACCTGACCTTCAGTTAAGTTTGTATGATCACAGTTTGGACAAACACCATTTTCATCCTCATGTCCTTCTTTGCCGCAAACATCACATTTTTTAGGATGTTCTACGTGATCTTTGGAACCACAAACAGGACAGGTTGGATGCACTGTATGGTCAGTGGAACCACAGTCAGGACATTTTGGAGGGCCAGAGCTGATAACCAGTGTAACGCCACCACCTGCCTGAAGTTCAGAGCCAGCCTCAGGTGACTGTGCAATAACCACACCAACAGGTTCATAACTTTCTGCCTGAGTATAGTTTTCAACACGAAGTCCTGCTGCAGTTATAGCTCTTCTTGCTGTTGCAAGGTCAGCACTGCCAACAACATTAGGTACTTCACGGGTATTCTTTTCCTGGTCAATTGCGATATAAATTGTTACTGTGCTGCCGCTTGTAACAAGTTCGCCTGCCTCAGGACTGGTTTTTACAACATTTCCGTCAACTACATCCTTTGTTTCTATGGTATCAATCGCAATGTTTACACCCATTTCTTCAAGGATTTTTTGTGCTTCTGCCCTTGTGAAGTTTTTAAGTTCAGGCATTTCGCTTGTCATAACACCTTTGCTGACTTTAAGAGTTACTGTGCTGTTTTCTTTTACAGTTCGTGGTGCTTTTGGTGTCTGAGCAAAAATTATATCTTTTTCATACTCATCGTTATATTGATATTCATATTCAAAATTAAGATTATAGCCGCTTTGTTTTACCTGACTTTCAGTCATACCAACAAAGCTTGGAAGTTCAATTTCCGGCTGATTTGAGAGCAAGGAGTTACCGCTCATTTTGAATATAAAAGTAATTGCAACCACAGCACTTATCATAAATGCTGCTGCAAGGCCTGCCATTACAGGCAAAAGCAATCTCTTGCCTTTTTTCACCTTTATCTTGCTTGTTTTCTTTTTCGCCATTGTATTCACCATTACTGTTTTTGTCTGTTCTTCGGCAACAGCTGCTTTACCATAGTCAAAAACAATTGCAGGGTTTTCTTTAAGTTTTTTCAAATCCGCACGCATTTCGGCAGCGGACTGATATCTGTTTTCAGGTTCTTTTGCAATTGCTTTCATAATTATCTGTTCCATTCCTTTAGGAACACCATCAGCATAAGTACTTATCGGTGGTGCTTCTTCAGAAAGCTGCTGCAGTGCAACTGAAACTGCGGTTTCTGACTGGAAAGGAAGTTTGCCTGTAAGCATCTCGTACATCATAATACCGATGCTGTAAATATCGGAACGGTTGTTGGTACTTTGACCGCGTACCTGTTCAGGGCTGATATAGTGTACAGAACCGATTGCTTTGTCTGTTACTGTTCTCTGGTTTGCTGTAGAAAGTCTTGCAATACCAAAGTCCATTATTTTAAGGTCACCTTCACGGGTGAGCATAATATTCTGCGGTTTAAGGTCTCGGTGAATAACACCGTTTTCATGAGCATGTCCAAGCGCACCAAGAATTATGTTTGCAAAAACCAAAGTTTCTTCCCATGTAAGTTTGCCGCGGTTTTCGATAAATTCTTTAAGTGTTAAACCTTTTATATATTCTACTACTAAGTATTTTTCGCTGTCTGTTATATTAAAATCGAGAACCTTGATGATACATTCGTGGTTGAGCAGGCTGATTGCCTTGCTTTCGTTTTTAAAACGTCTTACCAGTTCTTCATTTTCAAAAAATTCTTCTTTCAGGAATTTTACAGCAACTTCCTGACCTGACTGTTTATCAACAGCTTTATATACATTTGACATACCGCCAACCCCGATAAGAGAGATAATTTCATAGCGATTGTCAATAATCTTTCCTATATAATTTTCCATTATGCCTCCTCTATACTGCTATAACAACTGCGGTTATATTGTCTGTTGCCTGATTTTTAAGTGCCGACTGTATCAGTCTGTCAGGCATTGCAAAAATATTTGGCTGAGTTAATATTTCCACTATTTCGTGCGGGGACACAAAATTTGTAAGTCCGTCTGTTGCGCACATAAGTATATCTCCCGGGTATACCTCAAGTTCCGCCACATCTACCTGAACGGTTTCTTCCACGCCAACTGCGCGTGTTATAAGATTTTTTTGCGGATGATTGGTCGCTTCTTCTTCACTTATCTTGCCTTGAATCAAAAGCTCCTGCACAACCGAATGGTCACTTGTAATAAGTGCCAGTTTTGAGTCCCTCACTATATAAACACGTGAGTCTCCTGCATGATAGACTGTGCATTTGCTGCCATTTATGGTTACGCCTGCAACAGTTGTTCCCATTCCCTTATATTCGCTGTTCTTTTCGCCAAGATTGTATATTGCCCTGCAGGCGTCTTCGATTGCAGCAAGAACAGTTTTTTCTTCATTGAAAGATGTGCTTTCGTTGTGGACATACAGTGAATCTTCAATGTATTTTGCCAGCAGGTCACTGGCGATTTTCCCGCCTTTGACACCGCCCATTCCGTCACACACAAAACCAAAGCTGACGTTGTTAAGCAGTCTGCCCGCTATATATTTGTCCTGATTTTCACTTCTTCGGTTGCCAATATTGGTAGCCCCTGAAATTTTCATTTAATCACCTGTGTTCATTTCTCAGCTGTCCGCAGGCAGCAGAAATATCCTGCCCAAGACGGCGTCTGATTGTAGCATTGACATTTAACTGTGTAAGCTTTTGCTGAAAATCCCTGATTATCTTTGCGTCACTCTGTGTAAACGGAGAGCCGTCCACAGGGTTGACAGGGATAAGGTTGACATGGTTTATAAAACCGCTTAAAAGTTTTGAAAGACGCACAGCATCTTCCTGTGTGTCATTTTCACCTTTAATCATTGCATATTCAAAACTGATTCGGCGGCCTGTTGTTTTTGTATAGTCTCTGCAGGCCTGCATAAGCTGCTCCAACGGATATGCATTTGTAACAGGCATAGTGCGTTTGCGAGCTTCGTTTGTGGTTGCATGGAGAGAGATTGAAAGTGTTATGCCCAGTTTGAGTTTTGCAAGCTCATATATTTTTGGAACTATGCCGCAAGTGGAAAGGCTGATGTTTCTCTGACTGATATTTTTGCCCTCTGCAGAGGAAATAATCTTTATAAAACGGATAACATTGTCATAGTTGTCGAGCGGCTCGCCTATCCCCATAAGCACGATATTGCTTATGCGCTCACCTGTGTCAGCTTCGGTAGTGTAAATCTGGGACAAAATTTCGCTTGTTGCAAGGTCACGCACCTTGCCACCCTGTGTGGAAGCACAAAATTTGCATCCCATACGGCAACCGACCTGACTGGAAACGCATATGCTGTTGCCGTGCTCATATTTCATAAGTACAGATTCGATACAGTTTCCGTCGGCAAGACGATAAAGATATTTGATTGTTCCATCTTTTGAAACCTGTTTTTGTGCAATTTCCAGTTTTGTGAGAGTGCAGCTTTCGCCAAGCTGTTCTCTGACAGCCTTTGAAAGGTTTGTCATTTCATCAAAGGATTCTGCATTTTTCTGGTGCAGCCAGGAATAAATCTGCTTTGCATTGAAGCTTTTAAGCCCCATTGAAATAACATATTCGGTAAGCTGCTGCATATCCAGGCTTTTAATATCTACTTTTTCCATTCTATCACATTTTTCTCAGCACTGCCACAAAAAAGCCGTCGAAACCTGTCAAATGTGATAAAAATGTAACCTTTTCATCACTATTGATTACGTTTTCAACAGGACAATGCTGTTTTTCAAGTTTAAAATTTATATTTTCTTTTAAAAATCTGTCCACAACCTGCTCGTTTTCCTGTCTGTTTATGGTACAGGTTGAATAAACTATTGTGCCATTGGCTTTAAGATATTTTGATGCTGTTGTCAGAATATCATACTGAAGCTGTGCAAGATTGTCAACTTCAGTCATTGATTTATATCTCAAGTCAGGCTTTTTGGGGATAATACCTATACCGGAACAAGGCACATCACAGATTATGACATCATATTTTTTTAATTTATCGTTATAGATTTCACCGCTGTTTTGTACAGTAGTTATATTTGACAGTCCAAGCCTTTTTGCACCGTCCTGTATCAGCTTTAACCTTGAAGCGTTTGGGTCACAGCTGGTAACACTGCCGCTGCCACCAAGTTCAATAGCCGCCGCAAAACTTTTTCCTCCCGGTGCGGCACACAAATCAAGAACATCATTATCTTTTTGTATGCCCGCTGCCCTGACTGCATACTGGCTGGTAATCCCCTGCACATAGAAATAACCTTCTTTAAAACCGGGGATATCTGTAACACTGCCTTTGTGTATTATCTCTATACCGTCATCAAGTGGCATCTGATTGTATGTAAGTCCACTGTCAGCAATAAGCTTTTTGAAATCCTGTGCTGATATCTTTGTTGTGTTTATCTTCACTGTAAATTTAGGTGTGATAAACATTCCTTTTAAAATATCTTCGGCACTGTCAGGATAATCTCTGAGAATTATTTTTACAATATCGGTATTAACGGAATATTTTACCGACAGTTCAGTGAGCTTATCTTTGAAAGTTTCTTTGTCAATATCAAATTTCTGACATTTCCTTAAGACAGCATTAACCAAGCCCTTGGCACTGGTCTTTTTAAATACAGGACACAGTCCAACCGCCTGGTTAATGGCCGCATAAGCCGGCACAGATTGCATATATAAAAGCTGATAAAGCCCGCTTTGCAGAATTGCAACAATTTCTTTGTCCATTTTTGCAATTGGCTTGGAAAGCTGTTTTTGCAGGATGTAGTTGAGGGTGAGTTTTCGCTCAACTGTGCCGTAAAACAGCTTTGTCGCAAAGGCTTTATCCTGATTTGTAAGGCTGTGATTGTCTATTTCTGACAAAAGCACAAGATTTGAAAATCCCGATGACTCCACCTTCAAAAGACAGTCCACAACCAGTTTTCTTGCTGTATCCATAGCTTAGTCTCTTCTTCTGCCGCCAAAGCGTAAAATGAGTCTCAAAAGGTTTGCCACCGCAACAGCCAGTGCTGCTACATAAGTCATAGCTGCAGCTCCAAGCACCTTTTTCACACCATAAAGTTCTTCATCACCGATGCTGCCGCTCATTTCCAGCGCATTTACAGCACGTCTGCTTGCATTGAACTCAACAGGCAGTGTAACAAGCTGAAAAACTGCAACTGTAGCAAACAGCAGCAGACCAATGTTGATAAGCGGATCCATACCCATAAATGCACCGATAAGCACAAGCGGAATGGAAAGCTGTGAACCGATATTGGTAACAGGGATAATTGCTGAACGCAGTTTTATAGGTGCATAATTCTGTGCATACTGCACTGCATGGCCTGCTTCGTGAGCTGCAACACCAACTGCTGCAACACTGTTGGAGCCAAAAACACTGTCTGACAGACGGATTACATTTGTTTTTGGGTCATAGTGGTCGGTAAGATTGCCTGCCACTCGTTCCACCTGAACATTATAAAGTCCGTTTGCTGCAAGGATACGGCGTGCTGCTTCGTATCCTGTCATACCGCTGTATGTTCTTTGCTGTGAATATCTTTTGAATGTGCTGTTTACCTTTGCCTGTGCCCACATTGAAAAAATCATTGCAGGAATGACAAGAATAAGGTAATAAGTGTCAATTCCGTAATACATCAAGTCACCTCTGATTTGTATTAAAGTATATCGCCTTTTGCAAAGCGTCTGCCAAGGCTCCATGCTGTGCCGTCCATAGCTTTTGAGCCCTCTGGCTGAACAGTTACAAACTCCAGTGCACCGTCAGCAAACGCCACCACCAACGGCTTTGTGGAAATAATTTCCCCTGCTTTGCCACTGCCCTGTGCAAGTTTTGTCTTTATAACCTTGACCTTTTTGTCACCATACATAAAATGTGCACTTGGCCATGGGTTTTGCCCTCTTACTTTATTATGAATAACCTTTGCGGAATTATTAAAATCGAAAAGTGCCATTTCTTTTGTAAGCGGCGGTGCAAGTGTTGCTTTTGAATGGTCCTGCGGAGTACGTGTTGCTGTACCGTTTATAATATCTTCGCACACTTTGGAAAGGAAAATTTTGCCTTTTTGTTCAACGTCGGCAAAAAGTTCCTCCTGGGTTTCGTTTTCACCTATTTCAATTGGCAGTACATCAATAATATCACCTGTATCAAGGCCTTCATCAATGTGCATTACAGTAACACCTGTCTGTTTATCGCCGTTGATAAGTGCCCACTGAATAGGTGCGGCACCACGGTACTGCGGCAAAAGTGAAACGTGGAGGTTTACGCAGCCAAACTGCGGAACCTCGATAACCTCTTTTGGCAAAATTCTGCCATAGGCAACGACCACAATAAGGTCTGGTGCAAGCTCTTTTATAATTTCAGCTGCCTCTCCTCTGACTGTTTTTGGCTGATAAACAGGGATATTGTGTTCCATTGCACACACCTTTACAGGCGGTGGAGTCATTATCTGTTTTCTGCCCACAGGTTTGTCTTCACGGGTAAATGCCCCGATAACATTCCATCCGTCATTTACAAGCTGCTCCAGGCACCCTCTTGCTATTTCAGGTGTGCCCATAAACAGCACTTTTACATCTTTTTTAGTCATAGTCTTCATCCAGATTGAGTTCTTTGATTTCTTCAGGTGTCAGATCTTCGTAGAATTTTGTTGCGTGATCCATAATTGTGATACCGTCAAGATGGTCTGTTTCATGACAGATTGCTCTTGCAAGGATATCTTCCGCTTCAATGATAAATTCATTGCCGTAACGGTCCTGTGCCTTTGCTTTTACATACTGAGGACGTGTGATTGCACCGTTTCTGTTTGGGAAAGAGAGACAGCCTTCAAAAAGGGTAACTTCGCCTTCTCTTTCGAGAATTTCCGGGTTTACAAGTTCGATGATTTCATCAACTTCGTTGTCATCTTCATCAAGATACTGGTCAAGCACAACACACACACGGCGCATTACACCAACCTGAGGACCTGCAAGACCAAGACCGTGAGCTTCCATCATTGTGTCGCCCATATCTTCAAGCAATGTTGCAAGTTTTTCGTTGAATTCTGTTACAGGACGGCAAACTTTTTTAAGGATTGGGTCACCGTCTTTTACAATAGTTCTGATAGCCATAATATTTCTCCTGAATAATATAATTTAATCGTTTGTCGGGTTCATATTTACATATATACCCGATTTGTTGTCCGTATCTTTAAGATATTCATCAATTGCACACCTTAAAAAATCACGGAATTTTTTTGTATTTTTACATTTTATAGTCAAACGGTAACGGTAAATACCGCTTACCATTGAAACCGAAAATGGTGCAGGGCCAAGGACAACCAGAGGCATGCCCTCAAGTTTTTCGGCCTGCTGTTTTATTATTTTAAGAAACCTTGCAGCATCCCTTGCCGCACTGATTTCCTTTTCGTTTGTGAACGCCACCTGACACATTGTGCAGAACGGCGGATAAATGTTGAGTTTTCGGAACGCAATTTCGTTCTGATAGAATTTCTCGTAGTCACCCCTGCGCGCAAGATTGATAACGGGATTTGTGCTGTCATAGGTCTGTATAACCGCCAGGGCATCCTTTGTCCATCTGCCTGCACGACCGATAACCTGTGTAAGCAGATTGAACGCTGTTTCGTTGGAATTATATGAAACCTGATTGAGTGCACCGTCCATACCAAGCACACAAACAAGGTTAACATCCTTAAAATCAAGCCCTTTGGCCACCATCTGCGTGCCGACAAGGATATCATACTTTTTATCTGCAAAAGCTTTTAACATTTCACTGTGGGCATCGGTTTTGCCTGTAGTGTCGGCATCCATACGCAGCACTCTTGCCTTTGGTATGCAGGAGAGAATATATTCCTCCACCTTTTGCGTACCGTAACCGACATACTGAATTTCGCCTCCGCAGTGCGGACATTTTTCAATCACAGGGTAGCTTGCAGAACAGTAGTGACAGCTGAGCTTGTTTGCATTTTTGTGCTTTACAAGATTTACACTGCAGCTGTTGCACTGCAAAGTTTCCCTGCATTCCTTACATACCCCCACTGTGGAATATCCGCGGCGGTTTATAAGGATAATGCTTTGTTTTTCCTGACGTATGTTATCGGATAAATATTTTATTACCGAATCGGACAAAACACCTGTATCACCGATTTTTGCCTGCATACGCATATCGATAATTTCAACGCGCGGCATAGGCATATCGTTGTAGCGTTTATCCATTATATGCAGATGATAAAACCCATTTTTTGCAAGATGGTAACTTTCGATACTTGGTGTTGCCGAAGCAAACACCAGCTTTGCATTTTTTTCCTTTGCTATAAAGGTTGCCACACGGATTGCCGAATAACGCGGGCTGTTTTCTGACTTAAAGGTTTTTTCGTGCTCTTCATCAATAATAATGATGCCTATATTTTCCACAGGTGCAAACACTGCACTGCGGGTGCCGATGATAACCTTTGATTTTCCCTGCTGTATAAGTCTGTGCTGATGCAGTCTTTCAGTATGGGAAAGCTTTGAGTGCAGCACACTGACAATGTCTCCAAAATAACCTGTGAGCAGATTTATCATCTGGGGTGTCAGTGAAATTTCCGGCACAAGCAGCATTGCGCTTTTGCCTTTGTCCAGTGTATGCTGTATAAGTTTTATAAAAACCGATGTTTTCCCGCTGGAGGTTACTCCGTGGATAAGGTGCGGTTTTGAGTTATCCTGTAACGTAATTTCTTCAAAAACTTTTTTCTGCTGCTGTGACAGAACGATATCCTTTTTCGCCACATCATAGCTTTTGGAAGTGTATTCCTTTTCGCAGTCTGTGGCGACAACAAGATTTTTTTGTGCCAGTTTGTCAACTACTGCTTTGGTTACATTACAATCATCGCATATTTGTTTGATTGTTTTGTGTGAATTCAAAAGATAGTTATATACAGCCTTCTGTTTTGCTGTAAGCTTTTCGGCTGTTGTATCACCGCACGCAGTATATCTTTTTTCTGTAGGCAATCGGTGTTTTGCTTCCAGTTTGCCCACAGCAATTTTATACTGACCGCTGTATGGGATAACTGCCTTTGCGGCTTCGTAATATGTGCAGAAGGTGGTTTCCCTGATATAGTCCACCATTTTGCGGGCAAAAGGTGTAACAAGCCAGTCTTCTGTTTTTACATCAACAATTGTTTTGAGTTTTTTTACATCATCCTTGTCATTGAGGCTGAGCACAACACCCATGCGCAGCGCACTGCTGTGGCCAAAAGGTACAAGCACAATGGACCCAACCTGTATTTCATTTTTAAAAACGTCAGGAACAATATAAGAAAACTCTTTGTCAAAGTTCAAGGTAGCTTTGTCCACTGCTACGCCTGCTGTCAACATAAAGCTACCCTCCCTTTTTATTAGTCTCTGTTGTCAAATATATCAATAATGGACTGTGCACACTGTTCTATGTAGTTGTTTTCCACTATGTAGTCATAGCTGCTCTGGAAACCAAGTTCTTCCTTTGCTTTGAACAGACGCTGTTTGATTTTGCTTTCATCCTCTGTGCCTCTGTTTTTAAGACGGCGTTCAAGCTCTTCCAGGGATGGTGGTGCAAGAAAGATTGTAAGGCAGTCCGGATAAACCTTTTTAACGTTCTGTGCGCCTTCAACTTCAATTACCAATATAACAACTCTGCCAGCTTTTACCTTATCTTCAATCTGCTGTTTGAGTGTGCCGTAGTAGTTGCCGCAGTAGTTTGTGTATTCAAGAAATTCGTTGTTTTCCAGTTTTGCTTCAAATTCTTCCGTTGTAAGGAATATATAGTCCACACCGTCAGTTTCGATAGGACGGCGCTGTCTTGTTGTTGCAGAAACCGAAAGAATAAATCTTTCGTCCATACTTAAAATCTTTTTAACAACGGTGTCTTTGCCGCAGCCTGAAGGGCCGGAAATAACAACGATGCTTTTATCAATATTATTCATCTTCTGTCTCCATAAATTTAATAAGATTGTCACTTGCCTGACCAAATATTCTTTCGGCTGAAAACGCACACAGGATAATGTGTTCACAGTCGGTCACCACAACCGTTTTGGTTTTTCGTCCAAAAGTTGCATCGATAAGACGGTTTTCGGTTTTTGCTTTGGTAATCATACGTTTTACCGGTGCAGATTCCGGGCTTAACGCTGCAACAATTTTGTCAGGATTTATCATACTTCCAAAGCCTATATTCATCATTGCCATACCAAAACCTCTTATTCCATATTCTGGATCTGTTCTCTGATTTTTTCAATTTCAGATTTTATATCAACAACCCTTCTGGTAACTTCCAGGTCATTTGATTTTGAGCCGATTGTGTTTGCTTCGCGGTTGAGTTCCTGTGTGAGGAAGTCAAGTTTTCTGCCCTGACGCGCATCACCGTTGAGAATGTCACGGTACTGTGCAATGTGGCTGCGAAGGCGTACAGTTTCTTCGTCAACTGCAACTTTATCAGCAAAGATTGCTGCTTCTGTCAGAATTCTCTGGCTGTCAATCTGTGTATCCTGCAGGATTGTCTGCAGTTTCTGATAAAGTCTGTCCTGATATTTCTGTGTGCGCAACGGTGCAATTGTTTCAATTTCGCCCACAATATTTTCAATTGCAGCAAGGCGGCCCATAACATCATCATAAAGTTTTTCGCCTTCTGCTTTTTTCATTTTTACAAATTCTTCCAGAGCCATAGCCACGACACTGCTTACATCGGCAGCAAGCTGTTCGGCATCTTCTTCACTTTTGTTCTGTGTAAGCACACCCTCGTAACGGGAAATTGCATTTACATCACAGGGCTTTTCAAGGCCAAGTTCTTCACTGATGGCACAAAGAGCTTCGTAATAACTTTTTGCCAGCGCAACATCAGCTTCAACAACTGTGTCACTCTGTTCCACAGTTTTTATTGTCAGCGACATTTCCACTTTACCGCGGCTTACTGTTTCGTTAATCTGTTTTTTGATTTTGTCATCAAGAAAGGAAAAGAAGCGGGACATTCTGCTGGAATATTCAAAATATCTGTGGTTAACAGATTTGATTTCCACTGTGATATCCTTGCCGTTTAAAACAGCATTTCCCTTTCCGTATCCGGTCATACTGTATACCATTTTATTACCTCCGAAAGATAATAGCATTTATTTAATTAAATATATAATTCACCTATTATCTTAATATTAAATTATACATAAAAACCATAGTCTTTGTCAATTAAATACACTGCCGAAAGTCATTTCGGTATGGCATGGTTAGCTGCGATATATGCACAAAAAAAGCCCTTATATTTTTGAATATAAGGACTGATTTTATTTAAGCAATTGTATGGTTTTGTTTTACATTAAGGGCAAAATAATGCACTATTGTTCCCTGTTCAAACTGCGCTACAACCTTGTAAATGTACTCTCCCTCTTCTACAGGAGTTGTCATTCCGTAGCGTTTTTCATTGTACACTTCAGGTTCGGTTGCCTTGCTTTCGTAAAGAGTTATATTTTCTGCCTGTGTTGAAAATTCTATAAGAATAGGCATATCCGGCAAAACCTCATAAACAATAAGCGGTACGTCAATGCTGGAAACAAATGGTGATTTTACTGTTTTTGTAGTGTAAGACCATTCATAACCTGCCCTTGGTACATTTGTAATAACATTATATCCCGTTGTTACACTTATTACAGGCAAAGATACTTCCGGATTTTTTGCATCGATAGAGTCTTTAATAAAAACCGATATATATCCCGACAATATAAGCATTATTACCGCAAGAATATATCTGCGAATTTTTCTTTTATGAATTCGGTTCATCTTTGACTTCTTCTCCTTTCGGTGTCAGAGTCATTGCATCTTTATCAGCAATAATTTTTTTTGCAGCAAGACGCTTGTCCATATTTTCGGACAAAAGACTGTAGATAACAGCAAATGTAGGTACACCCGCAACCATACCGACAAACCCAAACATACCGCCGCCGATTGTAATTGCAACAAGCACCCGGATTGGTGCAAGACCTGTTGAGTCGCCAAGAATTTTCGGTCCCAGAATGTTGCCGTCAAACTGCTGCAGGGCAAGCACGAAAATAGCAAATATGAGGGCATCCCACGGACTTACCATAAGCAGAATGAGAATTGATGGAACAGCACCGATAAACGGACCAAAGAAAGGAATAATGTTTGTTACACCTACAATAACACCAAGCAGAATTGCATACGGGGAGTAAATAAACAATGTACCTATAAAACACATTATCCCAATGATGATACTGTCAATAATTTTGCCGATGATAAATTTTGAGAACATCAGATTTGCTCTCTGACCTATTTCAATAACACGGTCAGCACGTTTTTTCTTGAGGAAGGAATAGAGTATTTTTTTTATCTGAAAAATAAGACGTTCCTTTGATGCCAGCATATATATCGAGGCAATAACTGCCATAAACAAGTCTATAATAAGAGAACCAAGGGAAACAGATGCATTAAATATCTGCGGAATAAGATTGAGTGCTATTGCACTTAATGATTTGAAAGCTGAAGACAATGTTTCGGTGATTGTCTCAACAATTTTAGGGTCAAGATTATAATCCGTTGTCAACTTCTGAAGTAATATAGAAACCTGTCTGATATATTCAGGAACAGAGTTTACCACATTAAGTATGCTGTCACGCACCTGCGGAGCTACCATAACCGCCAAAACGGTAATTGCAAGAGCCGTAATAAGATATGCACAGAAAATGGCTGTTCCGCGTTTGCCTTTTGAAACTTTAAGCATATTGTTTTCAAACCACTTTACCGGAGTATTAAGCAAAAAAGCCAGAACAAATGCCACTACAAACGGCGAAATAATGCCATACAAATGGCTTGCTATGTTTTTTA
>JAGBFE010000267.1 GCA_018109965.1 Oscillospiraceae bacterium
ATTTTCAGGGTTAAATTGATTTGGGTCAAATTTTTCACCATCAGGCATTTCAAAGCCTTCGGGCTTTTCGCCAATATTATTAGGGTCAAAATTATCCATATGAACTTTGCCACCGCCAAAGCCGGCCATTCCACCGGGACGCATCATAACATCTGTACCGCTGTATGCCTGTTGACGGGCATCTTCAAAGCCTGTAACAGTAAAAATATCATAGATACCGGCGTTTTCACTGCCGTTTACAGTACCGCCGATATACACATTGTAGCTGTCACCGGTTGCAAATTCAGGGCAGGATATAATTGCCCCCATAAAGCGTCGGGTGTTGCTGCCAACAACCTCATCTTCTGACGGGTCATAGGCAAACACAACATTTCCGTCTTCTTTTGTAACGATAATTGCACAGTCACTTTCGTTATAACCTGCAAACTGCAGATTCATTGTAACCTGTTCGGAATCACTTTCGGCCCAGTCCATGGTACTGCCCAAAGCAACAACTGTCCCACCGTTGATAAATGAGCCCATATCACTGTCCAGACCTGCATCTGCAGCAGGGTTTGCACTTGCAATTACAGTGCCGCCATTGATAACCAGCCAGCCGTTTGAGTCAATACCATCGCCCTCTTCACCGAGACCTGCAATTATATGCACATTGCCTCCATTGATGGTTGTTACCGATACACCGTCTTCGTTGGTGTTTATACCATCATTGTCAGAAAAAATATTGATGTTGCCACCATTGACTGTAAGATGAAGTTCACTGTCCAGACCTTCGTTTGAGGCATTGATATTAAGCACACCGGTGTTTTCGCTTTCGCCGTTTATATTCATGGACATATAGGAATAAAAGGCGCCGTCCTGCTTCCACAGCTTCTTTTCTTCATCATTGTCTTTAAATATTTTTGCAACGTATGCGCCGTAAATGTTATTTATGCTGCCATCGGCAATAATGACATTTGCACCTGCTTTTGTTGTGTCAACGGAACTTTGAGCAGTTTCAGTGTCCCATTCATTGTCGCATTCATAAACATTGAGAAACAAAACAGCGGGAGCAACCTCACAGCTGATATCCGCATTATCCATTACAAGTGTGACAACAGCATCTGTATCTTCTTTTGCATTTTCACCAAGGTCAACACGTATCTGTCCCTGGCTGAGACTTCCGCTCAGACGATAAATTCCCGGTTTTGTAATATTCACAACTGTTGTTGCATTGGCTTTTTCGGCAGAGTGCCTGTCTTTGTCTTCGCCTTCACCATAGGGATTTCCGCTCTCATAAAAGTCTTTGTCTTCATAATAGATAACATCATTGGAAAGATATACAGCTTTTGAGCTGTCAGTTCCGACCTTCTTGCCGTCTGCCGTTATGGTCTTGTCAGACAAAGTTATTTTTATTTCTCCGTCATAGCTTGTTTTACTACCGTCTGAATCGGCAGAAATTTCACTGCTGCAGGCAGTAAAACTCATTACGGCAAAACAGGCGGCAATGAATAATGAAAAAATTTTTTTATTGAACTTATTCATATCAGTGTTCCTTTCAGTTTATGAATAAATTATGGTTCTTTTTTGTGAGGAAAATGTGGATAATATGTATTTGTTTTGTGATTTATATAATATAAGTTGTAATATTTTAAAACATAAATAAATCCCTCCGCCAAAGCAGAGGGATTTATCCGATGAATTTATTCAGCTTCTTCAACTGTTGCGTCAGCAGCGTTTTTAATTACGCTTTCAACACCGTTTTTGCAGCCTGCTTTTGTTGTATAACCTTCACTTGCAAGGATAGGCTCGCCATTAGTTGCTTTAAGACGAAAACGGAATTCGCCTGCTTTGTCTTCGTAGATTTCAAATTTTGGATGTTTGCAAACTTCAAAGTTTTCTACTGTCTGGTCTTCAACGTTTGCATTTGCAGCGTTTTTGATAACGCTTTCAACACCGTTTTTGCAGGCAGCCAAAGTTGTGTAAACTTCACTTGTGCCTATTGTTTCGCCGTTGCCTGCTTTAAGGTGAAAATTGTAGCCTGTAGCTGTCTGTTTGATAACGAATTTACCCATATAGTTTTCCTCCGAAGAATATAAATTTGCATTGGTTCATATTCACAATAATATGTAAATATTTCTAAAAATATTTTACAACATTTTTTGTTGCTTTGTAAATAGATTAAGCAAAAGCATTTATTGTTCAATCATACAAAAACCGATGCGTTTTTTTTGATGTTTTCACATTTTTTATAAAATTAAGCATATGTACTTGAGTTTTCACAAATTCTTAATATAATTTATGTAAAATACATTTGAAACTAAATTAGTTTACAATTGTTAACATATTATTAGCAGTGTGATAACAAATAACAAATATAATATTAAAAAAGAAAAGGAAGAAGGTTATAGTTGATTTACTTTTAAAAAGTAAAAGGAGGAACGCTAAATGAAAAAATTGTTCAGCAAAAAATTTATCAGTATGCTTGTATGTATTGCACTTGCTGTATGTGTGCTTCCTATGGCAGCTTTTGCAGAAAATACAAAAACAGATTCCAAAACCACTGCTTCGCAAAGTCAGCAGACCAACAGTGACAAAACAGACAAAAAAGATGATAAAAAGATTGAAAAAATCGAAATGTCTCTTGGCGATGCATATAAAAAGGTATATGATGGCAAGGAGGTTTCCAAGTCGGATGTATATTCTCTGGTAAGCTCAAAATCCGGTGGGGTTACTGTTTTTACATACAAATGGTATAACGCAAATGGGGATGCAATAGATTATAATCCTGTGAATGCGGGCACTTATAAGCTTAAAATTCAGGTTTCAGAAAAAGACCCGTCATATAAAGGCAGTGCTACAGTTTCATACATAATTGAACAGCGTCCTTTGGAATGGGATGTATCAGGACTTAAAATATCCAAGCCATACGACGGAACAACAGAAGCGGCCAAAATTAAAGGATATCTCAACATCAAAGGTGTAATAGAAGGTGATGATGTCGCTTTGGCTTATGACAGCATCACAGCAGCGGATTTTTCAACTGCAGATGTGCAAAAAGTTTCTGTACCTATAATTGTTGAAAATGCAGGCCTTACAGGCACAAGCAGAGACAACTACAGCCTTCCTAAGGTGTCACCTGCAGCAGAAGCTGCAATCATCAAGGCTTATATTACCGAAATCACAATACCTGATGATGCCAACAAGTATCGGGTTGTTGTCCAGGAAGCTGTAAATGTAAATGAAGCTCTTGCTGCAGCAGCAATGGATTCTGAAGATGCAATAAAAACCGCATTGCGTGAAAAAGTTGCAGAAGCTTTTGCAGATAAAGAAGAATTCAGCGTTTCTTATTATACACCTGTACTTCAGGTGTTTAAGAATGACGAGTGGGTTGATGTGCCTGCGGAAGATATGCCACAGGAAAATATTACAGTGACTTTGCAGTATCCGGAAGGAACAGAAGATAAAACTCACGAGTTTGTTATCTACAAACTGAAAACTTCCGGTGATGATGCCGGCACAATTGAAGTATGGGCACATACAGAACAGGTTGAAGGCATTGAAATCAATCTTTCCCAGGGCGAAACACTTGCAGTTGGTTATACACCTGATCAACAGATCAATATAACAATGATAATCATAATCGGTGCAATTGCTGTTATGGTTATAGCAGGAGCAGTGTTCCTTAAGCTTCACAAAACAGACAGAGAAGAAGCTGATGAAGAGTCAGAACCACCTGTACAGTAATCATATAAAAACATAAAAGAGGGCATCAAGCCCTCTTTTGGTATTGCAAAGGATATATTATGAAAAAACATCTGAAAAAAATAACAGCAGCAATAGTGCTGGTTTTGGTTGTATCTGTGGCTGCAATAGGCATCTACGCAGCGGACTATTATCACGCTGATGAAACTGCGGCAGCTGCTTTGCACAGCAACGAAATCGTGACAGTACAGTATATATCAGATAATATTGTTGCATTTTGTCCTGCAGAAGCACAAAAAGGGATAATTTTTTATCCGGGCGGAAAAGTAGAGTATACCGCTTATGCACCCTTGCTGCAGGCTTTGGCAGAACAAAACATAGTTTCAGTAGTGGTAAAAATGCCGCTTAATCTTGCAGTTATGGATGTCAATGCAGCGGACGGTATCAAAGATAATTATCCGCAGATTGAAGATTGGTATATGGCAGGGCATTCTCTTGGCGGGTCAATGGCAGCAAGCTATATTTCACAGCATACCGAAGAATATGAAGGCCTTATTCTTTTGGCATCATATTCCACGACAGACTTATCTGATGCTGATATTGACGTTATATCCATATATGGCTCAAACGATGAGGTGCTTAATATGGAAAGCTATAAAGAGAACTATTCAAACCTGCCGCAGGACACAACAGAGATTATCATTGAAAATGGATGTCATGCATATTTTGGCAGCTATGGTGAACAGGCGGGAGACGGCACAGCACAGATTACTCCGCAGCAGCAATGGGAGGCTACCGTTGAGCATATTGTTCAGTGGATAAACAATTAACATTATATAAAACGCGTTTTGTTTCAAATTGTTAAAACAGAATAAAAACAGCCTGTAAAGCTTGGACTTTACAGGCTGTTAGTTTTTTTAATCAAGGTCGTAATCATCATCCAGGTCCATATTGCCAAGACCGATAACATTGTCAACAGGCAATGATATAACAAGACCATTTGCATCACTGGTTATGCCGCATTTTTCGCTGATTTCCGTCATTATTTTTTTCTTGCCTTCGTTGGTGGCGATAATCAAAAGGATTTCTTTTTCATCAAGAACATTCAGCCCCCAAAAGCTTGCAGCTTCTTCTGTACCGATGCGTCTGCTGTTGATGATTGTACCGCCGCGGGCACCTGCAGCGCGTGCCACATCCATAACTTCGCCGCTGTAGCCGCGGTTGATAATTGCAGCAATCAAAGAATATTTATTGTCAGTCAAGTTGATGTCATCCTTTCTCATGTTGGAGTTGCTTTTTTCATGCAGCTGATGCAGCATACGCAGTATCGAACCGCTTGCACCGGAAATAGGTATTGTAAAAGCAATGCCGGTGTTTTGTCTGCCAAGGCGCAGTTCTCTGCGCAGTTTAAGCAGCATTATATCGGCAAAATGTTTTGGCAATGTACTGATAAGTATACTTTTGTCACTGCTGCCAAGTCCCAGCATATCCATAATTTCGCTGGAAGCAGTGCCTTCACCATTCAGTTTGTACTGAACAGGAATTGCACCCTGGTGGAAAAGCTTTGCCGCTTTATTGGCAGGCTTTGGAGCGCAAATAAGTACCAATAAACGCATGGAAAAATTGTTTTTGTTCTGTTCCATTACTTGCCAACCTCCTCAAAATCAATAATAATATCTTCAATTTCTTCAGATACAGCAGCTTTTTCAGGCATTGTCTGTTTCTGATGTTTGTTCTTCATCATATATCTGACACCCATAAGCTGAACAGCAATCAAAGGTGTCAATGCAACAAGTGCTACAACGCCAAATGCGTCTGTCATAATATTGCCGCCAAGGGCTTCGCAAACACCAATGCACAAAGGCAAAAGGAATGTTGTAGTCATAGGACCACTGGCAACACCGCCCGAGTCAAATGCAATACCAACAAAAATTTTAGGTACAAAACGAGACATAATCAAGGCAACAATATATCCTGGAATTATTATCCAATGTATTGGAATTCCTGTCAATACCCTGAACATTGCAATACCGATACTAGCAGCAACACCGATTGAAAGGCAGCGGTTCATGGAACTTGAAAAGATA
>JAGBFE010000268.1 GCA_018109965.1 Oscillospiraceae bacterium
ATATCCAGCGCATACTGGCTTGCAAGATTGATGATTGTTTCGCGCTTGCCTGCAAAATGGTGTTTTACCACCCAGGTTTTGTCCTCTGTGGCCACTGCAATGTATACAAGGCCAACGTCATCACCGCCCGGACCTGCATAACCCGTTGTGGCAATGCCATAGGTGCTTTCGGATTTTTTGCGCACGTTCTGTGCCATCTGCACGGCAACTTCGCTGCTTACTGCTGTTTGCTGTTCGATAACATCCTGTTCCACATCCAGCATTTCAACCTTTTGCTTGTCGGAATAGGTGCAGATGCCAAGCTCAAACACCTGTGATGCACCTGCAATGCTTGTGATTCGGGATGCAATTTTGCCGCCTGTGCAGCTTTCGGCCACTGCCACAGACTGCATTGTTCTTTTAAGGGTGTTTACCAGTACAGTTTCAGCATTGTCCACGTCCACACCATAGATGTATTCGCCGATTTCGTTCTGCAGGGTTCTGTACTGTTCATCCAGCATTTCCTCTGCTTCTTTGTCCTCAAGTGCACGGGCTGTAAGACGGACTGTAACCTCTCCGTCACCTTTTGCATAAAGTGCCGCTGTTGGATTTTCGCTTTGGAGAAAGGAAGCCAGCTTTGTTTCCAGCATACTTTCACCTATGCACATTGTTTTTACATAGCGGGATTTGATAACGCCTTTTACAAGTCTGCTGAGTATTGGCATTACCTGATTTGCCATCATTGGTTCCAGTTCACGCGGAGGTCCCGGAAGCAAAACAGCAAGCTTTTCGCCGTCAATAAACATAATGCCCGGTGCAGTGCCGTTTTCATTTGGCAAAAATCTGCCCCTTTTGGGCACATATGCCTGCTTTTTGTTGTTGTCAGTCATCTGGCGGTTCATCTTTTCAAAATGGAGACGGATTTTTTGCTCCACCTGTTCGTTATAAACCAGCTCATCATTATAAATACGCGCCACAGTCTGCTTTGTCAGGTCGTCATCGGTTGGTCCCAGCCCGCCTGAAAGAATAACAATGTCACTTCTCTCCTTGGCTGTGGAAACCGCCTGTGCAAGCCTGTCCGCATTGTCGCCCACAACCTGTTGGTTGTATACAAAAATGCCAAGCTCGGACAAAGCACGGGACAGATACTGTGCATTGGTATTTAAAATATCACCAAGCAAAAGCTCTGTGCCCACACATATAATTTCTGCTCGCAAGGTTTTCACCCTTTCTTTAAAATTCTTTTGCGGCAAGTTTCACCCTTTTTGCAGTGTTATTGCAAATTGAGCAATGCCGCTGTTTGTAATACCCTTTTAGTTTGTATTAAATATTTACAAACACTTTTTCGGTCTGCGCCATAGCTTCCATTTCAAGCTTTGAAAGCACTTCCATATCCATATTTTTTTCAGCTTCCAGAATTTCTTCCATTGAGGGTTTTGTTTTTGGATGGCTTGGTGTAAAGATTGTGCAGCAGTCCTCGTATGGAAGAATTGAGGTTTCAAAGGTGTCAATTTTGCGTGCAATTTCGGTAATTTCGTTTTTATCCATACCGATTACAGGGCGCAGAATAGGCATTTCCACAGAGGAATCTGTTGCTCTGATTGCGCGCAGTGTCTGGCTTGCAACCTGCGCAAGACTTTCGCCTGTAATGATTGCTTCGGCACCCTCTTCCATTGCTATCTTTTCAGTGATACGCATCATACTGCGGCGCATAAGCACTGTGAACAGCTCCGGTACACCTTTGTCGCGGATATATTCCTGCGGAACTGTGAAAGGCACAATGTGCAGGTTGATATCACCTGTGTAGTCCTTAACCTTTTCGCACAGAGTGATAACCTTTTGTCTTGCGCGTTCGCTTGTATATGGAGGAGATGCAAAATGCACAGCCATAATTTTCATACCGCGCTTTGCCATCATATATGCGGCAACAGGACTGTCGATACCGCCGGAAAGCATCAGTGCACCCTTGCCGGATGTGGAAACAGGCATACCGCCTGCACCCTGTTCCTTGCCGCCGTGAACATATGCACCATAGTCACGGATTTCAACCATAACGGTAACTTCAGGATTGTTCACATCCACCTTGAGATGATGATATCTGCTGAGAATTCTGCCGCTAAGCTCGCGGGAGATTTCCGGTGATGTCATAGGGAATTTTTTGTCGCTGCGTTTTGCGCTGACCTTGAATGTTTTTGCATTTTTGAGTGTTTCGCCAAGATATTCCACCGCTGTTTTTGCAATAACTTCAAAGTCCTTTTCGACTACAACTGCTTTGCTTACCGCTGCGATACCAAAAATCTTTTTAACCTTTTCGTATGCAGTTTCCACATCTGCATCATCATCTTCCGGTTCAATATAGAATGTGCTCTGTGCTTTATAGTATTTGAAATTGCCAACCTTTTTGAGACGGCGGCGGATTGTTTTCATAAGCTGTGCTTCAAAGGTGTTTTTGTTAAGGCCTTTAAGTGCCATTTCACCAAGATAGCAGATAATAAGTTCTCTCATTTTTTCTTTCTCTTTCTTTTATCTTTTAACTTTCTGCAGTTTTTCCTGTGCTTTTCTGAGTGCATCAATAAATGTGTCGATGTCCTGTTCTGTTGTGTTTACACCAAAGCTTACACGGATTGAGCTGTCAATGCGTTTTGCATCAAGGCCCATTGCTGTAAGTGTGTGGCTTGCCGCCCCCTTTGAACAGGCAGAACCTGATGAAATATAGATTTCGTCAGCTTCAAGGAAGTGCAGCAATGTTTCGCTGCGGTAGTTCATAAAGGAAAAGTTAACGGTGTACGGCACCGCATTTTCGGGGCTGTTGACCGCAACATTGTCAAACTGTGCAAGACCTTCCAAAAGTCTTGTTTTAAGTTGTGTGTAGTGGTTTAAATTCTTTTTAATGTTTGGATAAAGAATTTCGCACGCTTTTGCAAAGCCGAGAATATAGTGGATATTTTCGGTGCCTGCACGGAGACCTTTTTCCTGCCCACCGCCTGCCATAACAGTTTTTATGTTAGTACCTTTTTTGAGATACAAACCTCCGATGCCTTTTGGTGCATTGATTTTATGGCCTGAAAACGCCATACTGTCGCAAGGTATTTTGCTTACATCAATCGGCAGTTTCATAAAGGACTGGGTAGCATCAATATGGATAACTGTGCGTTTGTTTTTTGCCTTGATTTTTTCGCAGGCTGTTTTGATATCGATAACTGCACCTGTTTCGTTGTTGACGTGAATAATTGTTACAAGGGCTGTTTTGCTGTCAACAGCATCAACAATTTCGTTTATATCAATGTTTCCGTCAGCTTTTGGGTTTATATTTGCGATGGTGTATCCCATTTCCTTTAAATTTTCCAAAGGTTTTCGCACTGCAGGGTGTTCATAACCTGTTGTAACAATTTTATTCGCCCAGTTTTTGCGGGCAGCTGCCAAGCCGTAAATTGCAATATTGTTGCTTTCGGATGCGCAGGATGTAAAGTAAATTTCGTCTTCCTTTGCATTTAAAAAGCCTGCAACTGTACGGCGTGCCGTGTTGATTTTATTTTCGCTCTGTGCACCGATTTTATACAGTGAGGACGGGTTTGCAAAATCGCTTTTCAAGCTGTCTGCAATAACCTGTGCCACCTCGCTGTTAACAGGTGTTGTAGCTGCATTGTCAAGGTAAATCATTGTGTAACCTCATATATAAAAATGTGAATAAATACTTTTTTCCTAATTTATTATTTTAACATAAAACATTCAAATAGTAAATTACTTATTTATATATTATGCGTTTCTGACAGCACAGGTTACCGGCTTTTTCCTGCCGGAAGTTCTTGTTTTCACACAAATTACATTGACAAAAACATCGGTTGATGTAAAATTATAAACAGAGTCTGTACACCGTCTTTAATGTTGAGACGGTTATTTATTTTGAGGTGAATTATGAACAAAAACCAATCTGCAGCACTTGCGACCGAACCTGTCGGCAAGCTTTTGTTAAAGCTTTCTGCCCCTGCAATTGCCGCACAGATAGTCAACCTTTTGTACAATATGGTTGACAGAATATATATCGGTCATATTGACAAAATCGGCGACCTTGCACTGACAGGCGTTGGGGTTTGCTTTCCGCTGATTATGATAATATCCGCCTTTGCTGCCCTTGTTGGTATGGGTGCCGCACCAAGAGCTTCCATTTTTATGGGCAAGGGTGACAAAGCCACTGCCGAAAAGATACTTGGCAACAGCTTTACACTGCTTTTGTGTGTTTCTGCAGTGCTTACCGTTGTGTTTGTGTTCTTTGCAAAACCAATTCTTCTCACCTTTGGTGCAAGCGAAAATACCATTGGATATGCAATGGAATATATGAGCATCTACAGCTTTGGCACTGTTTTTGTGCAGCTGACCCTTGGTCTCAATGCCTTTATCAGTGCACAGGGCTTTGCCAAAATCAGTATGATGACGGTGCTTATCGGTGCGGTATGCAACATCATCCTTGACCCTGTTTTTATTTTTGGCTTAAATATGGGAGTAAAAGGCGCTGCCATTGCAACTGTGATCAGCCAGTTTATATCAATGGTCTGGATTCTGAAATTTCTTACAGGCAGCAAAACCGAGCTCAAAATACGCAAAGAAAACCTCAAGCTCAATCCTCAGATTTTTCTGCCCTGTATGGCACTTGGCTTATCTCCTTTTATTATGCAGGCAACCGAAAGCCTTATATCAGTCTGCTTCAATTCCTCCCTGCTTAAATACGGCGGAGACATTGCCGTTGGCAGTATGACAATTCTGACAAGTGTTATGACATTTTCCATCCTTCCGCTGCAGGGACTTTGCCAGGGCTCACAGCCTATTATCAGCTACAACTACGGCGCCAAAAACGCCGACAGAGTAAAACAGGGCTTTAAACTGACACTTATCAGCTGCCTTGTATTTTCCTTCACCGTGTGGGCGCTGGTTATGCTGTTCCCGCAGAACTTTATAAAACTGTTCAACAACAACCCTGAACTTGTAGACTTTGCATCCCACGCTTTGAGAATTTATATGGCTGTCAACTGTGTGTTTGGCGCACAGATTGCCTGTCAGCAGACTTTTATTGCGTTGGGCAACGCCAAATGCAGTCTGTTCCTTGCATTGCTGAGAAAGATAATTCTGCTTATCCCGCTTATATACATTCTGCCGCAATTTATCAGCAACAAGACCAATGCGGTTTTCCTTGCCGAACCTGTTGCCGACATAATTGCCGTAAGCTGTACCGTTGTACTTTTTACTGTACAGTTCAGAAAATCAATGAAAGAACTAAAAAACTGATAATTTATAAAAATAAACCGTGCTTTTGTTTTTGAAAGCACGGTTTTCTTTATATACAGACAAAAATGCAGATTGAGACGTTACGCGCAAGGAAACACCCCAATCTGCTTTAAATTTATTCTTCAATTATTTTTTTACAAAGTAGCCAACAGCAACTGCGCCAGGACCTGCATGTGTGCCTACAACACTGCCAAGCTGTGCTGTATGGATTTTTTCCTCGCTGCCGCCCCACATATCAATATTGTCACTGATGTATTCCTGCATCAGTGTGCTGTCAGAGCCTGTATAGCCGATAACAAACGGTTTGCTGAAATCAATACCGCCGCTTTTTTCAACCTCCTGGTTCATAAGGCTGTTTGCCTGCTTGTTGCCACGGCCTTTTGTGAGTGACTGCACAACACCATCTGCAATGGCGATAACAGGCTTAAAGTTGAGCAGGCCTCCTGCAAAAGCAACTGCTGCAGAAACACGGCCGCCCTTTTTGAGGTATTCAAGTGTGTCAACAACAGCAAACACACGGATATCTTCTTTATCCTTTTCAAGAATTTCAACAATTTCGGCTGCTGATTTTCCGCTGTCTGCAAGATTCCGTGCATATTCAGCCAAAGCACCTGTGCCGATTGCAACTGTGTAACCGTCAACAACAAAAACCTTACCTGCAAAATCTTCTGCCGCAATTGTTGCACTCTGGTATGTACCGGAAAGCTTTGATGAAATTGTAATCACCACAGCCTCATCGCCTGCATCTGTAATTTCTTTAAATGCCTTTGCAAAAGCATCAGGTGTAGGCTGGCTTGTAGTTGGCATAACATCGCTTGTCACAAGCTTTGCATAAAATGTATCGTTGTCAATTTCAACGCCGTCAGCAAAGCTTTCGGTGCCAAAGTTTACTGTAAGCGGAACTGTTACAAATTTGTCTTCAAAATCTTTTCTCACATTTGCAGTAGAATCGATAATAATTTTTACACTCATTGTAATATCTCCTTAAAATCATAAAGTTATATATCAATCAATTGTTATTCCTGTGGTATTCCCTCTTTTGAAAGGATATGCAGCTTTTGTGCGATATTGTCCAGTGCAAAATAAAGCGTTTTGCGCTGTTCTTCACTGAGTTCGTTGCCCATTGCTTCAATTGCTGCCGAAGCACGGCGCACAATAAACTGTGCAACCTTTTCGCCCTCCTGGGAAAGGGTAATTTTTGCGCGGTACATTGTTTCGGTGGCAGATTTGCGCACAACAAGGCCTTTTTCTGTCATTTCGGACACAATGCGGGAAACCGCAGCCTTGTCCTTGTCGCATATTTCGCTCAACTGTGCCGCTGTTATCCCCTGCGGATAGTGAAGCATTGCAACAAGGTATTGCGCAAACGCGCCCTTGTATCCGAATCTGACCATTTCGTCACGCTCAAGCTTTTGTATGTGACGGTTGATAACCGAAACCATAAAAGAAAACTGTTCGTATCTTGTGAACATAACTTCTCCTTAAACCACTTTAAAATACTGACTTTATTCAATATCCCGATAATATTTTATATCCGAGATGTTGATATGTCAACATCTATAGTGTGAAATATATCTGAACAATGCATTTGGTTACTCTTTGCTAACTCACCCTTGATTTTATATAAAATATATGGTATCCTTTATGCAATGATTATTTTTAGAGGAGAATTTTATGCACCTTCAGGAATCCGGCGAAATGTACCTTGAAACTATACACCTTCTGACACAAAAAATGGGTGTTGTACGTTCCATCGATATATGCGAGCACATGGGCTATTCCAAACCAAGTGTAAGCCGTGCAATGGGTCTGCTGCGCGAGGGCGGATATATTGTTGTAGAAAAAGGCGGCCATATTGTGCTGACCGATGCAGGCAAAGAAATTGCCGAAAAAATTTACAACCGTCACACATTGCTCAGCAAGTTTCTGACAAGCATTGGTGTCAGCGAAGAAATTGCTGTTGAAGATGCCTGCAAACTTGAACATCATATAAGTGACGAAACTTATCTTGCAATCAAAAAACATATGAATTTATAATCTTTACCCGTTCTGGTTTCAGAGCGGGTTTTGTTTTTGATATTACACAGGTACATTATGCCGCTGTCATATTATATCCTGCAGTTTGTCACTGTAAAGATCTGCGAATATATAAACTGTCAGCCCTGGATATGGAGTATCATTGAAACAAATAGTATGATTTGTTATAATTTAACAGGCAGATAAACTTGAATTTAGCGAATAGGTTGGTATGTAGAAATTTACACATCTGTTTGGTATAATACAGTCAGATAAATTTGAATTTGACAAAGGAGTGTTTTAATGAGGAAGTTCATAACTTCAATAGCCACTATGATGCTTTCGGCATCAACCGTACTGTGCGGCAGGGCATATGATTGCAGAAAA
>JAGBFE010000269.1 GCA_018109965.1 Oscillospiraceae bacterium
ATTGAATAAACGATGTTGCATAATTGAGTTAAGAAAAACGTATTGATTTTTTAATCAGATGTGATATAACAAATATAAGAAACATAATAATGTATTGTAAAGCTAACAGATAAAGTAAATTTAAATCAATTAAAAATCATAAAGTTTTTTCCTAATAAAGCTTTACGGCAATAGCAAAAGAACACCTGCAACATTTATGTGCAGGTGTTCTTTTGTGTGCTTATATTATATACATTACTTATATATTTACATATAAGTATTGATTTAACATAACAATAAATTACATTGATTGCAAAAAAGACAAATTGCTGTTATATATCTGCCTGTTCCTTTGCGTATTCCCAAAAGGCAAGAGAGGCTTTGGTGTGATTGTGTTTTTTGTATCTTGCAAAAGCAATTTCCACGCTGAAGGTTTCTTCCAGCGGCACAATGCAGACAGAGTATTCAAGGTGTTTGTCAATATAGTGGCGGGTGCCCTTGTCAAGCAGCAGTGACACACCAAGGTGCATATCTACCATTTCAAATATATTCAGTGTGGCATTGCTGGTTGCCACAACATTTGGCTCAAAGCCTACCGTATGGCAGGCGTTAACTGCCGCGGCATGTATGCAGGAGTTTGGACGGCAGAGGATAAAATTTTCACTGGAAAGGGATGCAAGAGATATGCTTTTTTCTTTGGCAAGGGGATGGTCTGCAGGCAGCACGGCAACATAGTTGTCGGTGAGCACCGTTATCTTTTCAAACAAATTTTCGTCAAATTCACCTATACGGAAAAACGCAAGGTCGCATTCATCGTTGCGCAGCATATTGCTAATATCGTGGTCGTCATACTCTTCAATGGTTATCTTTGCCCATGGTGCCTGCGCGTTGAACTGCGCAATGTGATGCAGAACATTGTAGGACAGCATAGCCATGGTGGTACGTATAACAGCGGAATTGTCGTTGAAGGTGGTCACCTGCTTTAAATCCTTGAGCATATTGTTGTATCTTTTTATTATTTTTTGTGCGTGGGGCAAAAGAACTTTGCCGTGTTCCGTCAGCGAAATTTGTCTTTTGGAACGGTCAAACAAAAGTACACCAAGTTCCTTTTCCAGTGCAGCTATCTGCTTTGAAACGGTGGACTGACCGCTGTACATAATTTCTGCTGCTTCGGAAAAGCTGCCGCTTTCTGCAACTGCAATAAAATATTTAAGCTGAACAGTATTCATACTTTTCTCCTGATGATGTAATTGGGAATTAGTGAAAAAAGATTACAAAATAGTTACAAACTATTCTGAAATATATTCCAATCTGGAATATATTTTACCCCAAAAAGAATTGTTTGTAAATATATATATATATATAATTAGATAAAGAGAAATTGCACAATTATTCTGTCGTTTGGCAAACGGTATTTGGGACACTTGTACAATATGTGCGAATTATGGGTTAAGTTTGGACATATTGACTGCAAATGCAGAATGTACTGTGCGCATCATCTCTGAACGTTACCGGGCATCAGCCCGGATAAAGCTGAAATAAAATAATATAAAGGAGAGTATACACTATGCTTAAAAGACTTTTAGCTTTGGTACTTGCCGGTGCAATGGCATTGTCTATGGTAGCTTGCAGCACACCTGCAGCATCCACAGAAGGCGAAGGCGAATCCGAAGGCCCAAGAACAAATTTCAGATATTCCGCATTGTCTGAAGTTCCAACACTCGACCCTCAGCTTGCAAACTCCGTTCCATCCAACACAACAATCCTCCACATTCAGGAACCACTTGTTAGAATGTACAACGGCGTTCTCGAACCAGGTATGGCAGAAACATGGGACATCTCCCCAGATGGTCTTACATACACATTCCATCTTCGTGATGCAGTGTGGTCCGACGGTGTTGCAGTAACAGCTTACGACTTTGAATATGGTATCAAGAGACTTGTTGACCCTGCAACAGCTTCTCCATATGCATGGTTTGCATGCTACATCAAAAACGGTACACCTTGTGCATACGAAGGTCTTTCCCTCGATGAACTGGGCGTAAAAGCACTTGATGAAAAAACACTTGAAATCACACTTGAATACGCAGCAGACTACTTCCTCCAGGTTATCTCCAGCGCTTGCTACACAGCAACAAGAAAAGACCTTGTTGACCAGTACGGTCAGGACTTTGCAGCAACAGCTGAAAAGAACGTTTACTCAGGTCCATTCGTAGTTAAAGAAGTTAAAACAGGCGACAGACTTATCCTCGCTAAAAACCCTAACTACTGGAACGCTGACCAGACAAAACTTGAAGAAGTTGAAATCATCGTTGTAGCAAATGCTAACACAGCAGTTGATATGTACAACGCAGGCGACCTTGACTATGTTGAAGTTCCTTCCGACCTCAAAGATCTTTACGCAGACCAGATCAGCGAATTCTATGACGGTTCCAACGACTTCCTCCGTATCAAACAGGACGACCCTAACGTTCCAACACACAACAAAGACCTCCGTCTTGCTATCAACTACGCAATCAACCGTGCAGAATTTATCACATTGACATCCAACGATGTTTATGCAGCTAACCCAAGATACGTTCTCCCACAGGTTGCTGGTGTTGAAAAAACATACGGCGAAGAATATCCATACGAAGCATTCCCAGTTAACGGCGACAGCGAAAAAGCACAGGCTCACCTTGCTGCAGCTCTCGAAGCACTTGGCTGCGAAGCTGGCGATATCGAACTTGAACTCTTGACAACAGATACAGAAAACTCCAAAAAACAGGCAGAAGTTCTCCAGCAGCAGATTCAGGAAGAACTTGGTATCGTTATCACAATTAAACAGGTTCCATACAAAGACAGACTTAAAATGGAATCCGAAAGAGATTTCGAACTCGTATTCACAGGCTGGGCACCAGACTACTCTGACCCATACACATACCTCGAACTCCAGATTTCCGACGCAGCATACAACTACGGCGGTTACAACCTTGACTTCGACGGCAATGTAATCGACAGCACATTTGACGACCTTATGGAATTTGCAGCAACAACAACTGACAAACAGGCACGTATGGACGCACTCTTTGAAGCAGAAAAAACAATGCTCGAAGATGCAGCTGTAGTTCCACTTCTCCTCCGCCGTGTTCTCTACATGCAGAACGAAAACCTTGAAGGCCTCAACCTTTACTTCCTCGGCGCTAGAGTTGACTTTACAAGAGCTTACTGGGCAGAATAATTTTTGCACAGCAGCAAACACAATTTAACCCGAAATCTGAAGGGCAAATTTATATTTGCCCTTCATTTTTTAAAAAAATAAAGTAACAAAAAAGTTACAAAACCGCCTGCGGCTTTTACAGGCTTGCAGACAGGTTTTGAAAAATCTATATGTTTGCAGAATATATTTGTAAAGCATATTATCAGACAGAATATATTTTCTAATATATTTGCAAAATAAAGGAGTGGTTTGTAAATGGCCAAATACATACTCAAACGAATTATCATTTCTTTGGCTACATTACTTGTTCTGATCACAGCCGTTTTCTTCCTTGTAAGACTTATGCCTGGTGACCCTTTTGCATCAGAAAAAATGCCACCGGAAGTTAAAGCCAATCTGGAAGCTTATTATGGCCTGGACCAGCCTTTGATTGTGCAGTATTTCACCTATATGAAACAGCTGGTTAAAGGCAATATGGGGTATTCCATGGTTTACTCCAATAAAACTGTTAACGACATTATTGCAGCCACATTCCCATACTCCGCTGACCTTGGTATCAGGGCACTGACCTTTGCTGTCTGCTTTGGTCTTACGCTTGGTATCATTGCGGCACTGCGGCGCGGCAAACCGCTGGACTACATATGTATTCTGGTGGCAATCATCGGTACGTCGATACCGGACTTTATCATGGGTTCGCTGCTGCAGTACTTCTTTGGCGTACAGTGGAAAATTTTCCCTGTAGCGCAGTATTCAAGCTTCAAGCACACGATTCTGCCAGCAGTTGCTGTTGGTTTTTACAGTCTTGCTTCCATCTCCCGTTATATGAGAACCTCAATGCTTGAGGTTGTAAGCCAGGACTATATCAAAACAGCAAAATCCAAGGGTATTACCAATTTCCGTATCACATGGAAGCACCAGATAAGAAATGCTATTATGCCTGTTGTTACAATGATGGGTCCACTGGTAGCATCCGTGCTTACAGGTACATTTGTTATCGAAGCAATGTTCGTTGTTCCTGGTATGGGTAAATATTATGTTGAAAGTATCTCAACATATGACTATACCATCGTTCTGGGCATCACCGTATTTTACGGTGCATTCCTTGTTGTCTGCAACACAATAGTTGATATACTTTACGGCGTTATCGACCCACGTGTTAAACTTACCAAGTAGGAGGTGTAGAGATGAGCGAACAAGTTATTTCAAAAGAAAAATTTGCTGTTATAGGCAAAAGCAAAAAAAGCATGGAATCTATTTCCCGTCCTACACTGACATTCTGGCAGGAAGCATGGAGACGAATCAGAAAAAACAAGGTTGCATTTATTTCCCTGATGCTTATCGGGCTGTATGTTCTGCTTGCAATTTTTGCACCGATGTTCAGCCAGTACGGCCACGCAGAAATAAGTGTTGAATACAAAAACGCAGCACCTAGTGCTGTTCACTGGCTTGGCTGTGACCATCTCGGACGCGACCTTTGGGTAAGAATCTGGATGGGCGCACGCGTTTCGCTGACAATCGGTCTGGCAGCAGCACTTATCAACCTTTGCATCGGTGCTGTTGTTGGCGGTATCTCCGGTTACTACGGCGGCAAAGTTGATATGTTCATCATGCGACTTATCGACGTGCTTTACGGTATTCCATCCCTTATCATCACCATCCTTGTTATGGTTGCACTTAACAAAACAGGTATGATAACACTTATCATTGCCATGGTTATCGTTGGCTGGATTGGCGTTGCACGTATGGCAAGAGGTCAGGTTCTGCAGCTTAAAGAACAGGACTTTGTTGCAGCTGCAAAGGTTATGGGTGTTCCTGATTTCCAGATTATCCTCAAACACCTTTTGCCAAACCTTATCGGCTACTTTATCACAAGTATGACAATGGCAATTCCTGGCGCTATCTTCCAGGAAGCATTCCTTTCATACATCGGTCTTGGTATCACACCACCTGACTGTTCCTGGGGCGTTATCGCAAAAGAAGGTATTGCAATGATGCGTGTTGCACCACATCAGGTTATTGTTCCTGCATTCTTTATCTGTACAACAATGCTGGCATTCAATCTGCTTGGCGACGGTCTGCGCGACGCATTTGACCCTAAACTCAGAGGCACAGAATAATAGAAAGGAGAATTGTAAACAATGGAAAACAACAATTTATTGGAACTTAATCACGTTACATTCTCTTTCCGCACATACGGCGGTATTGTTCAGTCCGTAAGAGATGTAAGCTTTAACATCAAACCTGGCGAAATTGTAGGTATCGTAGGTGAATCCGGCTGCGGTAAATCTGTAACAAGCCAGTGTATCCTTAAACTTAATCCGGAACCACCTGGATTTTTTGGCCCTGATTCTTCTATCAAATACAAAGGCGAAGAAATTGTTACAATGTCCGACAAGGAAATGCGCAAAATCCGCGGCAAGGAAATCGGATTTATCTTTCAAGACCCAATGACAAGCCTTAACCCAACCATGAAGGTTGGCGCTCAGATTGAAGAAATCTTTGTAGGCGACAAAACAATCAGTAAAGCTGAAAAGAAACGCAGAGCAATCGAAATTCTTGAACTCGTTGGTATCAACGAAGCTGAACGCCGTTACAATCAGTATCCTCACGAACTTTCCGGCGGTATGAAACAGCGTGTTATGATTGCTATTGCTCTTGTTGGCCGTCCAAGCATTGTTATTGCTGACGAACCGACAACTTCACTGGACGTTACCATCGAAGCTCAGATTCTTGATCTGCTCAAGGAACTGAGAGAAAAACTTGGTATCTCCATCATCCTCATCACACACGACCTTGGTGTTATTGCAAAGCTCTGTGACCGAGTATTGGTTATGTACGGCGGCAAAATAATCGAACGCGGTGATGTAAACGAAATATTCTACGAAACAAAGCATCCTTACACAAACGGTCTGCTCAACTCCATTGCAAGACTTTCCAGCAGCAAGGACCAGAAGCTGACACCTATCGAAGGCACACCGCCTGACCTGTTCAGCCCTCCAAAAGGCTGTCCGTTTGCAGCAAGATGCGAACACTGTATGGTTATCTGTAAGGAACAGATGCCGGAAGAATATGTTATCACAGATACACACAAATCCTACTGCTGGCTTATGCATCCGGATGCACCAAAGGTAGACCTTACATACAAAGCTGTAAAGGAGGAAGTAACTAATGGATAATCAGAACAAAACACCTATCCTGCAGGTTAGAAACCTCTGCAAACACTTCCGTATCAGCAAAAAAGCTGTGCTCAAAGCTGTTGATGGCGTTTCCTTTGATATTTACGAAGGCGAGACAGTAGGTCTGGTTGGTGAGTCAGGCTGTGGCAAATCCACAGCGGGCAAATGCCTTGTAAGACTTTATGAGCCTACATCAGGTGAAGTAATCTATAAAGGCAAGGATATAACAAAGCTGAAAGGCGCTGAGAAAAAGGACTTCTGCAAGGAAGTACAGATGATTTTCCAGAACCCTTATTCCTCCCTTAACCCAAGAATGACAGTTAAGGAAATTGTTGGCGAAGGCATCAAGGTTCACAACCCTGGTATCACAGATGCCGAACTGGAGGCAAAGGTGCTGGAGCTCCTTGAAAAAGTAGGCCTCAACAAAGACCATATGTCCCGTTTTTCCCACGAGTTTTCAGGCGGTCAGAGACAGCGTATCGGTATTGCACGTGCTCTTGCGGTAGACCCAAAATTTATCGTATGTGACGAACCTATCTCTGCTTTGGACGTTTCCATTCAGGCACAGGTTCTCAATATGCTCCGTGAACTGCAGAAGGAATATGGACTTACATATCTCTTTGTTGCACACGATTTGAGCGTTGTTAAATTTATCTCCGACAGAGTTATTGTAATGTATCTGGGTACAATTGTTGAATATGCAGATGCTGAAGAACTGTATGCAAACCCAATGCATCCATATACAAAAGTGCTGCTTTCATCAATCCCTGAAGCAGACCCAAAAATTGCAAAGAGCTCCAAACGACTTACAGTAAAGGGCGAAATTCCAAGCCCTATCAACCCAAAACCTTGCTGTCGTTTTGCTGAAAGATGCCCTGATGCAACAGAAGAATGCTTCAAATCAATGCCGGAACTCAAGAATATGGGCGACGGTCATATGGTTGCATGTCATCTTTACAAATAAGAGGGATATAAATTTAAGAATAAAACGGACCAATGCCGGGAATGTTGCTTAGTAAGTAAAAAGACAGAGACCTCAAAGCAATTTCCGCAGTATCTGTAACATATCTTAAATAACGATATTATAAATACGATATGTATTGCATAATACTGTAAATATAAAACATAAAATCTCCTGATGCAGAACAAAACTGCGTCAGGAGATTTTTGCAAATGTTTTATCACGATATAAATGTCATACATTTTGTCATACATTTTAACGTATTTTAAGGCGTTTTAAGGCACTATAAGGCAACATCTGAATTTCTAACAATTTTTATTACAATAAAACAAAAAAGCCCTGAAATCAGTGATTTCAGGGCTTTTAGCTATGTTAGGTGGGTATAAAAAACAAAAAACCGACATCTTTTGGATGTCGGTTCGTTGGTGCGCTGGAAGGGACTCGAACCCC
>JAGBFE010000002.1 GCA_018109965.1 Oscillospiraceae bacterium
CCTGAAATGAAACAACCCCAAAAGCGCTTAACTTTTGGGGCATATATCAACAGGGAATGTCTGTTTTTTGTTATTGTGTTATTGTATTATATTTTATACATTTTCAGGAAAAACCTTTTCGCCGCCGATATTGTAAAATTCTTCAATCATATCAAGAAAAATCTGACAAGCTTTGCTCATATAAGCATCTTTTTTGTATACTGCAGCAAGAGTGATTTTGGTTTTGCTTTCACCAAAGGAATACACCTTTGCCTTTACACTGGAGGAGGAGTTGTGCACATATGTTTCTGGAATAAATGTTGCACCGTATCCGTTTGCAGCAAGGCGGTATGCAGTGTTGATGTTGCCTGTTTCAATAACACTTTTAGGCGAAAAGTTGATTGTATTGAGAATAGCATTGGTTATCTGTCTTGTCTTGAACTGAGGTTTCAGAAGAATAAAGGACTCGGTTTCAAAATGTTTCAGATCAATCCAGGGATATCTGTAACCATCCTTTTTTACAGCAAATGAATTAGCAGGATGTTCTGGCGGGATAGCAAGCAGAATTTCCTCTTCGAGAATAGGGATATACTCAAGATTTGAGTTGGAAAGCGGAATGTTCAGTATTGCAATATCAAGTTCACCGTGGCTCAGCATCTGTTCAAGATTTTCTGCGCTTTCTTCGGTAACATTGAGGTCGATTTCAGGATACTGCTTGTGAAACTTGGAAATTACTTTAGGCAGCAGGTAAGGCCCGCGGAAGGTGGAAATACCAAGACGGATTCTGCCTTTTTCAGCGTTCTGAACATCTGTGAGCTCACTTTCAAGGTGCTCAAAAATTTCCAGCATTCTCTGTGCAGCCGAAACATAGTGTTCACCTGCAAAGGTCAGTGTAAGTCTGCCGTTGTTGCGGTGAAAAAGTTCAACACCAAGTGTATCTTCAAGATTTTGTATGTATTTGCTCAGTGCGGGTTGCGAGATATACAAATGCTGACTTGCCTTTGCCATTGTACCGTAGTTATGTATTGCCAGCACATAACGCAGCTCTTTAAGTAACATCAGGTTGTCTCCGTTTCTGATTTATTATATAATTATTACAAAATATAACTTTATTTCATAGTTGTAATGAAGTATATGTATTAGACAGATATAAGTTTTTGTTATATTATATAATTATAATATTATGAATTTATAATACAACTTATAAACCAATAAGTCAATTTCAAAATATGGAGGTAATTTATGAAAATCGTAAAAAATGCCGTAGCCGGTACATTGGAATCCAGCGATGTATACGTACAGGTTGAACCAAACGAAGGTATCGAAGTAGCAATCGAATCAGTTGTACTGGTACAGTTTGGCGACGCAATCAAAGCATCCGTTATGGAAGTTTTGGCAGAAAACGAAGTTGAAAACGTAAAAGTTTCCGTTAATGACAGAGGTGCAATCGACTGCACTATCAGAGCAAGAGTGGAAACAGCTTTGAAGAGAGCACAGGAGGTTTAATAAACTATGAGACGTTCAATGCTTTTTATCCCTGGTAACACACCAAGCCTTATCATGAACGGCGAAATTCTTGGCGCAGACAGCATCATCCTCGACCTTGAAGACGCTGTTTCCCCAGCAGAAAAAGACTCTGCAAGAATTCTTGTTAGAAACACACTTAAATATATGGGCATCAAAGCTTGTGAATCTGTTGTTCGTATCAACCCTGTTGACACAGATTTCTGGTACAAAGACCTTGATGAAATCATCCCACAGAAACCAAACATGATTCTTCTCCCAAAAGTTAACGGTCCGGAAGACATCAAAATGGTTAGCGAATACATCGCAAAAATCGAAGAAAAATGCGGCTTTGAAAAGAACACAGTAAAACTCATCGCTCTTATCGAAACAACAATGGGTGTTGAAAATGCATTCCTTATTGCTGGCTGCGACGAAAGAGTTGTTGGTATGGTTCTTGGCGCAGAAGACCTTACAGCTGACCTTCACTGTGTAAGAACAAAAGAAGGCGCAGAAATCCTTTACTGCCGTCAGAGACTCGTTACAGCAGGCCGTGCTTGTGGTATCGACATCTACGACACACCATTTACAGACGTTGAAGATATCGACGGTCTCTACGCAGATACACGCTTTGCTAAGAGCCTTGGCTTCTCCGGTAAAGTATCTATCTCCCCACGTCATATCGAAGGTATCAACGAAGTATTCAGCCCAACAAAAGCTGAAATCGAATACGCACACGAAGTTCTCGAAATCATCGAAGAAGCTAAACGTATGGGTCGTGGCGTTGTTTCCCTCAGAGGTAAAATGATCGACGCTCCAATCGTAAACAGAGCAAAACAGGTTATTGAAATGGAAAAAGCAATTTACGGAGGTACAGACCATGAGTAAGTTAATCGGCTCCATCAGAGAAGCTATTGAAGCATGCGGTCTCAAAGACGGTATGACAATCTCTTTCCACCACCATATGAGAAACGGTGACTACGTTCTCAATATGGTTCTTGAAGAAGTTGCAGCACTTGGTATCAAAGATATCACAGTTAATGCATCCAGTATCTTCGACACACACGCACCAATCATCGAACACATCAAAAACGGTGTTGTTACAGGTCTTGAATGTAACTACATGGGTTCCAAAGTTGGTAAAGCTATCTCCGAAGGTCTTATGGACAAACCAGTTATCTTCCGCAGCCACGGTGGTCGTCCTTCCGATATGGAAAAAGGCACAAGCCACATCGACGTTGCTTTTGTTGCAGCACCAACAGCTGACAACCGCGGTAACATGACAGGTAAATACGGCAAATCTGCTTGTGGTTCTATGGGTTATGCTTTTGCAGATGCTTACAATGCAGACAAAGTTGTATGTATCACAGACAACCTTGTTGAATACCCAGTTCTTGGCTTCTCCATCCCAGAAGTTTATGTTGACCACGTTGTAGTTGTTGACAAAATCGGTGAACCAAGCGGTATCGTTTCCGGTACAACAAAAATCACAAAAGACCCAGTAGGTCTCAAAATGGCTCAGTACGCTGCAAAAGTTGTTAAAGCTTCCGGCCTCCTCAAAGACGGTTTCTCCTTCCAGACAGGTGCTGGCGGTGCAACACTTGCTGCAGCTAAATACATCAAAGAAATGATGCTCGAAGACAATATCAAAGGTAGCTTTGGTATGGGCGGTATCACAAAATACATGGTAGAAATGCTTAACGAAGGTTGCTTCAAAGCTCTCATCGACGTTCAGTGCTTCGACCTTGACGCTGTTGAATCCATCAGAACAAACCCTAACCACATGGAAGTTTCTGCAAGCCAGTACGCAGGCGTAAACGGCTCTGCTGTTAACAGCCTTGACGTTGTTCTTCTTGGTGCAACACAGGTTGACCTTGACTTCAACGTAAACGTACATACAGACTCCAATGGTTACATCATGGGCGGTTCAGGCGGCCACGCTGACACAGCTGCAGGCTCCAAACTTGCAATCATCATTGCTCCACTGGTTCGTGCTCGTCTTCCACTTATCGTTGACAGAGTAACATGCATCACAACACCAGGTTCCACAGTTGACGTAGTTGTAACACAGAGAGGTATCGCTGTTAACCCAGCAAGAGCTGACCTCAAAGAAAAACTCGTTAAAGCAGGTCTCCCAGTTGTTGATATCGCTGAACTCAAAGCAATCGCTGAAAAAATCACAGGTACACCAAAACCAATCAAACTTGATGAATCCAAAGTTGTTGCTGAAATTCTTTACAGAGACGGCACAGTTATCGACACAATCAAAAAAGTTATCACAGAATAATTTTTGACTGAATAAATATTGTAATACATTTGGCTTTATGGTAGCATTATCATAAAGCCAAATGGTTTATTTGAGCACTTTTTAATATAAATATATAGAAAGTAGCGTTGTTATGAAAAAATACAGAATTTATCAGGTAGACTCCTTTACAAAGGAAAAACTCACCGGTAATCCTGCAGGTGTGGTTACAAACGCAGACGGACTTACAGAAAAACAGATGCAGCAGATTGCAAGGGAACTCAACAATTCCGAAACTGCATTTATTTTAACTTCTGACAGTCCTGATTATGACGTTGAAGTGCGCTTTTTTACTCCTAAAATGGAGGTACCAATCTGCGGGCACGCCACAATTGCCGCACACTATGTTTATGCAATGGAAAAAGGCATAAAAAACGGCAGAATTGTTCAAAAAACAAAAGCAGGCATACTGCCTGTTGATATAATCAATAACGGCGACGACAACAGTATGATAATGACTCAGGGTACAATATCAATATCTGAGCCATTGGCTGATGAATATATAAACGAAATTACAACTGCACTTGGCATAAGCACTCAGGATCTTGAAGAAAAATGCCCGGTGTGCATTGCTTCCACAGGCCATTCAAAAGTTATGGTGTGCATCCGTTCAAACCAGCAGCTTCACAGCCTTAACCCTGATATGGCAATGCTTACAAATATAAGCAAAAAAATCAACTGCAACGGTTACTATGTGTTTACACTGAACCACGGCGAAGATATTCTTGTGCACGGCAGAATGTTCGCTCCTGCAGCAGGTCTTAACGAAGACCCTGTTACAGGCAACGCAAACGGTCCGCTTGGTGCTTATCTTGTAAAATACAACATTGAACAGAATGAAAATGACGATACGTTTGTCTTTAAAGCTGCTCAGGGCGAAGCTATCGGCAGAAAAGGCATAATTGAAGTTATTGTTACCAAAGAAAACAGCAAGCCAACCCTTGTGCAGATAAAAGGGGATGCAGTTGTGGTGTTCAATACAGAAATTACACTTTAAATGGAGGAATATATGGAATATACCAATTTTTTTGAGGAGTTCGGCTCACCTTTGAATCCACGCAAACGCAAAAAGCTGGAAGAATTCCTTGCAAAACAGGATTTGCGTTACGATGAACAGATAGAAGAAACTGTAAACCTTGTTGATGCAGACGGCAATATAGCTGCGACCTGTTCTCTCCATGCAAATGTTTTAAAATGTATTGCAGTATCTGACAAATATCAGGGTTATGGCCTTTCACCAAGGGTTGTTACTCTTATGATTAACAGAGCAAACGAAAAGGGCCGCAAACATCTGTTCCTGTTTACAAAGCCTAAAAACTATCAGATGTTCAATGATATGGGGTTTTATCCGATCACACAGACTGAAGATATTCTTCTTATGGAAAATGACCGTGACGGTATTGGCAGATACATTGACAGTCTTGAAAAGGGCAACGGTGAAAATGTAGGTGCAATTGTTATGAACTGCAACCCATTCACAAACGGTCATCGATTCCTTGTGGAAACTGCGGCAGCACAGTGTGATACACTGCATCTTTTTGTACTCAGCGAAGACAAAAGCGAATTTCCTGCAGCAGTGCGTTACGACCTTGTAAAAAAAGGTGTTGCAGATATCCCAAATGTAATTGTTCACCAGACAAGCGACTATCTTATTTCTTCTGCTGTGTTCCCGACATATTTCATCAAGGATATTTCCAAGGCAGAGGATGCAAACTGTATACTTGACCTTAAAATTTTCTGTGAACATTTTGCAAAAAAGATGAATATCAGCAAACGTTTTGTGGGAACAGAACCAACCTGTCAGGTTACAAATGCCTATAACCAGCAGATGAAACAGGTTCTGGCTTCATATGGTATTGAAGTTGTGGAAATTCAGCGTAAAGAATGTGACGGCAGAGCAATCAGTGCTTCCGTTGTCCGTGACTATCTCCACAAAGGTGATATTGAAGGCACAAAAAATCTTGTACCTCCAACAACTTATGAATATTTAGAAAAAGAAGGTTACCGCTATAAAAAGTAGTGTAGAAATAAACAAACTTAAAAATCAGGAAAACTATGTTGACCTGCCAATGATGCTTGCCGCAAGGGAAACAAGGGTACAGCGTCAGGAACAAATGCTCAAAAACTGCAGCTGTCTTGTGTGTTTTACAATGAATATTGCAGGTCCGTATAAAATATCTGATATTATAGTACGCGCTTATGCCGAAGGCGGCGCAAAACTTCTGTACCTGTTTGAAATAAACAACATGGATGTTATAAAGACAGAACAGTATATAGAAACAACAGGTGTGGAATGGTATATAGCTTTACAGCAAAATCCAATCGATGTAAAACGCCTTACTGTTCAGATTGAGGACAACTTTGAGCTTGGCAGACTGTTTGATATTGATGTTATCAAGCCGGACGGCGAAAAGGTATCCCGTGCAGATATCGGTATGGACGGCAGAAACTGTATGATTTGCGGCAGCACAGGCAGTGGATGTGCACGTTCCCGCAGACACACAGTTGATGAACTTCAGCTGTTTGCAGTTAAAACAATCTGCGACTATTTCAATAACCAGTATGCTGACCATATTGCACAGCAGGCAGTAAAAGCATTGCTTTATGAGGTTGCAGTAACCCCAAAACCGGGTCTTGTTGACAGAGCGGATAATGGTTCCCACAAGGATATGAACTTTTTTACTTTTATCGACAGTTCAACCGCGTTATATGATTATTTCAGAAAATGTGTGCTTAAAGCAATTGAACTGAGCGACAAAACTCCGCAGCAACTGTTTGAAAACCTGCGTTTTATCGGTATAGAAGCAGAACGCAAAATGTTCAGCCATACCTTAGGTGTAAATACTCACAAAGGTGCAATATTTTCCCTTGGTATTATCGTTGCTGCAACAGCTTATCTGTCAGAAAACAGCAAAGCGACAGATGTTGATTCAGTGCTGGATATCTGTGCACAGATGGCACAGCAGTCTCTTTCTGATTTTGACAATATGGAACAGCACAAATCCTTTGGCAAACAGGTTTTTGCGCAGCATAAAATCAAAGGTATACGCGGTCAGGCG
>JAGBFE010000270.1 GCA_018109965.1 Oscillospiraceae bacterium
CACAGGCAAACGGGGTGTGCGGCATCAAGCCACCCCACGGTGTATTGCAGTCAGACGGAATTATACCTATAGCCCGAACCCTTGACAGTGCAGGTCCAATGGCAAAAGATTTCACAATGGCGCTCAATCTTTATTCCGCAATGCGAGATGAGCCATTGCCGTCTTTGCAGCCACAGCCTGTTGAAAAAATGAAAATAGCGGTTAACACTGCTCATCTGGAATACAATTCCGATGAAAACAAAGCTTTTCTTGATAAGTTAATTACCCTGCTTAAAAAGCAAGGTGCATCAGTATCAGAAATTGTGCAGGAATATACCGACCATCAGAATGTTATAATGCAGTGGGAATTCAAACCACATCTGGAACAGTATCTTGCAACATCAGCTGCCGGGCTGAAAACTCTGGAGGAAATTGTTCAGTGTTATGAAAACAACCCCGAAACAATGATGAAATATGGCATCAGACTGCTTAAAGCTGCTTTGGATGAAACTCCTGATGGTCTTCAGGGTGAACCATATCTTGAGGTTATGGAACAGCGTGAGGAATTTATTGCAAACCTTGGAAGCCAAATTGAAGAGTACGATGCAGTTGTAGTGTATGGGTATACAAATATAATGCACTTGTGCGGTTTGCCGTCTGTAACAGTGGCATCAAAGACAAAAGACAGCAATGGTGTACCATTTTGTGCTGTAATGTACGGAACAGATGAATACAGACTGTACAGTACAGCCCTTGCAATAGAAAAACTATTCAGTGAATTATAGAATAACGATAAATAAAAAATTGAATTATTGCCAAAAACAAACATCCCGACAAAACTGTCGGGATGTTTGCATATAACTGTTTTATTTAAATGTGCGGATTAAAGCTGTTTTTCAATTTCAGCTTCAAGGTTCTTCATATCGGTAGGTTCAAAACGGGATACAATTTCACCATCGCGACTGATAAGGAATTTAGTAAAATTCCATTTTACGTTGCCGTTGTTTTTAAAATCTTTGTCCATCTTTTTTACAACGCCATTAAGCATTACACCCATAGGGGAGAGCCCAAAACCTTCAAATTTGGTGTTTTCAGTAAGCCATTTGAAAACAGGTATAGCGTTTTCTCCGTTTACATCACATTTTGCAAATCGAGGAAAGGTGGTGCCGAAATTCAATGTGCAAAAGCTTTGTATTTCATTGTCATCTCCGGGGGCCTGATTGCCAAACTGATTGCACGGGAAATCAAGTACTTCAAAACCACGGTCTTTGTATTTATCGTATAATTTTTGCAGTTCTTCATATTGCGGTGTAAATCCACAGCCTGTTGCGGTGTTCACAACAAGCAAAACTTTTCCTCTGTAGCTGGCAAGGCAAACGTCATTGCCGTCAGGTGATTTTACTGTGAAATCGTAAATATTCATGACAACCTCCAAACAATTGCATATAATTGAATTGTGTGCAACTTAATTATGTTTCCGAGAACCCGACTTGTCAATAATAAAATGTTCAATATGAGCAATAATATACAGGATAAAAAAGGAAACAGGAACAATATACTAAAAAGTGTTAAGAAGGTTATATCTTAACCTATCTTAACACTTTTACTGTTTCATTATGTATATACATTATGCAAAGATAATCAGCAAGCCTACAAGCATACCGAAAATAGTTGAAAAAGCAGGCAGCTTGCTGTGATACATCAGTTTTGACTGTGGCACGATTTCGCCAAAAACAACATACAGCATTGCGCCGCTGGCAAAACCAAGGCTTAATGCAAGACCCAAAGCGCCAAGTTCGCCAATCATATAACCAAGCAAAGCACCGATTATTGTAGGAACACCTGACATGGCAGTAATAAAAACAGCTTTCGCCTTGCCCATACCGCCGCTGATAAGCGGTACCGAAACTGCCATACCTTCGGGGATGTTGTGCAGGCCAATCAATATTGCCAGCACAAGTGCAGAACTGCCCATAACGCCGTTGTTGCTTGCATAGGAAGCACCAATGGTCATGCCTTCAGGCACATTGTGAAGGGCAATGGCACAGGCCATAATAACCCCGGCAATAAACAAAGACACTTTGTTGTCCTGTCTGGACTGATGATGTTCAAAATGGTCACTGTGAATAAGTTCATTAAGGTCATCCGCTGTTTTTGGATGGTTTTCATCTATATGCGGAATTTCAGGATTTGTTTTGCGGTCGATAATATAGTTAAGGATATATATGACCGCTACACCAAGTGCGATTGAAAAAATAACAAAATATATACCGATATTTGTCTCGATAGCTTCTGTCACAAGGTCAAAGCATACTACGCTCAGCATAACCCCTGCCGCAAAGCTGAGCAATATACTTGCAATGCGGTTGGAATCCTTCTGCAGCATGGCACCGATAATACCGCCAAGGCCTGTACCTGCAACACCTGCAATGGCGGTTGTAACAATCAAAGTTTCAATGACTCCCATACTTATCTCCGTTTATATATAATAATGTCATATTTTGTAAAATTAACATATAGATAATAGCACATTGACAAAGGTAATACAATATGTTGCACGAATAATATATAAAACAGATAATTAAAGATGTTTTGCAGACAATAAAAAGCCCCCGACTGAATCAGTCGAGACATTTTGGTGACAAAAAGTATACATCAAAACAATCAAAATTATAGCAGGCACGGCGTATGCCATGTGCCGCTTTCATCTAAGAGGGTGACAGAGATTTTTTCACAGTCTTGTCTGTGGAAAAATCCATTATGCAGGGTACCCCTGTGAGGGGAATGTTGCGGGAGCAACAAGGGGTGTGCCGTCTCCGGCGAGGAAATAATCCCCCTATGAAAGAAAAATCTCCAGAAAAACAAAAAATCCCAGTCGATTGACTGAGATTTTTCTGGTGCGGGTGACAGGACTTGAACCTGCACATCGTAGACACCAGATCCTAAGTCTGGCGCGTCTGCCAATTCCGCCACACCCGCATATTGCAGCTAAAAACAAAGTGGTGCTATCCGTTACGAATAGCACCCTTTTATTATATTTCAATTAACTTTTTTTGTCAATCAGATTTTGTACTGTGCTCTCATTTTGTCAAGCATTGAATAGTAGTATTCGTTGCTGTCTTCTTTGAGGCCTTTTACATAACCATGAGGTGCAAAGCTGTCACCTTCTGCTTCGATAATTGCAATTGCAATGTTGGAGCAGTGGTCAGCAATTCTCTTGCAGTTGTTGAGCAGTTCAGAAAGAGAGAAGCCAAGTTCAATTGTACAGTGATTGTTTTTAAGTCTTTCGATATGAAGGTTTTTGATTTCTCTTGCAATTTCGTCGATAACTCTTTCAAGAGGTTCAACTCTGAGTGCAACTTTGGAATCTTCGTTTACAAAAGCATCCATTGTGAGGGAAACAATTTCCAGTACAGCATTTTTGAGAACTCTGATTTCTTCGTTTGCCTGTGTGGAGAATTCAACATCTTTTTCGTGCATTTCTTTGGAAAGTTTTGAAATGTTGAGAGCATGGTCTCCAAGACGTTCAAAGTCACCGATAATATGCAGGATTTTTGTGAGTTCCTTACTGTCTTTAAGACTGAGGTCCTGTGCGGAAACCTTGAGCAGATATGTGCCAAGATTGTCTTCGTATCTATCTATTTTAGCTTCTTTTTCAGCAATCAGCACACTTGTTTCTTCGTTCCATTTGTCCAACAGGGAAACAGATTTGATAAGAGCATCGCTTGCTTCGCTTGCCATTTTGCGCAATGCAATTTTGCTCTGTTCAATAGCGATAGCAGGTGTGTTGATAAGACGTTCGTCCAGAATCTGGAATTTTTCTTTCTGTTCATCATCTTTGATAGTGAGATAAGCAAGTTTTTCAAGCACACGGTTGAGAGGAAGAAGAATTGCAGTTGCAGTTACGTTGAAGAGAGTGTGGATAACCGCAATGCCTGCAGCATTGATGCTGTCTCCGATAAATTCAAATCCGATTACTGCATTAAGAGTGTAGAAGATAATCATAAAGCCCAGAGAGCCTATAACGTTGAAGTACAGGTGAACAACAGCAGTTCTTCTTGCGTTTTTATTTGCACCAAAGCAGGAGAGAATAGCTGTGATACATGTACCTATATTCTGGCCCATAATGATTGGCAGGGCACTGCCGTATGTTACAGCGCCTGTAACGGAAAGTGCCTGTAGAATACCAACAGAAGCAGAGGAAGACTGAATAACAGCGGTGAGCAATGCACCAACCAGCAAACCGAGAACAGGGTTTGTAAAGAGTGTAAACAGCTGTGTGAATTCAGGCACATTAGCCAATGGTTTTACTGCACCGGACATAAGGTCCATACCTGTCATAAGGATAGTAAAACCAAGAAGAATAACACCAATGTTCTTTTTCTTTTCCTGTTTTGCTGCCATGTAGAGCAGAATGCCGATAAAAGCAAGGATAGGTGCAAAGGAGGATGGCTTCATCAGTGTCATAAAGAAGCTGTCGCCCTGAATGCCGGAAAGTGACAAAATCCAGGCTGTAACTGTTGTACCAACGTTGGCGCCCATAATAATACCGATTGCCTGACTCAAAGTCATAAAACCGGAGTTAACAAAACCAACAACCATAACTGTTGTGGCAGAAGAAGACTGAATGATTGCAGTTACAACAAGACCGAGCAAAAAGCCTTTAAGTGGACTGGAAGTAAGTTTTTCAAGAATGGAGTGCAGCTTGCTGCCTGCCTGTTTTTCCAAAGCTTTGCCCATAACATCCATACCGTAAAGGAACATGGCAAGACCGCCAAGAAGTTTAAATACATTAAAAATACTCATAAAATTTTCCTCAAATTATTTTTAAACCTTATTTTTTACATTAACAAGTTTAATATACCAATGTAAATGCTTAATGCACAGTTTTGTAAAGTTTGTGTAAAATTTACAGCCGAAACAACAGAAAGACAGTAACAGATAATATGAGCTGAAAACAAAAATCCGACAGAATATTTCTGTCGGATTTTTTGCGTGTTGTATTTATGATTTTACTGATTGTACATATTCAGCTTTGGTACATAGATATCAGTGTCGATTGTTTCGCTGTTGTACATAACAAGCACGTGGTCATATTCATTTTCAAGCATCAGCTTTCTCACACTGGAAGAATGAAAACGCAGGTCAATTACATCAACCTGTTCAAAATCACCTGTAAGGAATGGTACAAAGCAGTTTGCATAGCTGTCCTTGATTACAAGAATTTTACCTTCGCCATCACCTTTAAGGGTGCTGAAACCGTTGTTGCCCTGCAAAAACATTGCGTATTTGTCACGGACTTCAAGTTTTGAATAATCATAAATAGGGGACACAGTGCCCATAATTTCGATTTCGCTGTCATTTTC
>JAGBFE010000271.1 GCA_018109965.1 Oscillospiraceae bacterium
ATAACACGGGAAATTTCGTCCTTAACCCAGTTGGAGTTTGTCTCACGGAAACGGCGTTCAAGGTTGTTTACAACACCTTCAAAGTCTGTATTATAATTGCCGATGCCTCTGTCTGTATGACGCTGAAGTTCCAGCTTTTTGCCTTTTGTGCCATAAAGCAATGCTTCTATCGCTTCTTTGGACATATCTTTAATTGGTGTATTCAGGTCAAATCCATATTCTTTTCCAAGGCCTTTATAGTACATTTCGGATACAGAGCCTTCTGCGTAATACCAACCGCTGGCTTTGATTGCGCCTTCGGCAATGGAAAGCTTTTTGTTGGGAATAATCATCTCCGGGTCAACACGGAGATATTCGCCAAGACCTGTACATTTTTCACAGGCGCCGAACGGTGCGTTGAATGAGAACATTCTCGGTTCCAGTTCACCGATGCTTATGCCGTGTTCAGGACAGGCAAAGGTCTGTGAAAAGAACATTTCTTCCCCGCCTATAACATCAATCACAACACCTACTTCTGCAATGGAAAGTGCAGTTTCAATACTGCCTGCAAGACGGGATGCGATATCATCTTTGATTACAAGACGGTCAACCACAACTTCAATGTCGTGTTTCTTGTTTTTATCAAGTGTGATATCTTCTTCAAGGTCATAGATATTGCCGTCAACTCTTACACGCACAAAGCCCTGACGTTTTGCAGCATCAAGCTCTTTGATGTGCATACCTTTCTGCCCGTGCACCACAGGCGCAAGCACCTGAATTCTTGTGCCCTGCTCCAGCATCATAATTGCATCAACCATCTGGTCAACTGACTGCTGCTTGATTTCCTTTCCGCATACAGGGCAGTGTGGTATGCCGATGCGTGCATAGAGCAGACGCAGATAGTCATAGATTTCTGTTACTGTACCTACTGTGGAACGTGGGTTTTTGCTGGTTGTCTTCTGGTCAATGGAAATTGCAGGAGACAAGCCTTCTATTGACTCCACATTTGGTTTTTCCATCTGGCCAAGGAATTGACGTGCATAGGAAGAAAGGCTTTCCATATATCTTCTCTGACCGTCAGCATATATTGTGTCAAAAGCAAGGCTGGATTTGCCGCTGCCCGACAGTCCTGTCATAACAATCATTTTGTCTCTTGGCAGTGTAACATCTATGTTTTTAAGGTTATTCTCTTTAGCACCTTTGATTATAATTTTATCATTTGCCATTTAAATCACCTATTTTGAATTTCTGAGCTTTTCAATTCTGTCACGAACAAATGCTGCATGTTCGAAATCAAGAATTTTTGCAGCTTCTTTCATTTCTTTGGTAAGTTTTTCGATAAGATTTTCTTTTTCAGCTTTGGACATACGGCTTATACGTTTTTTGTTTGCTTCATCATCCTTGGAAGATATTTCGATAATGCCTCTGATATCCTTTTTGATAGTCTGCGGCACTATGCCGTGTTCTTCGTTGTATTTAAGCTGAATTTCGCGTCTGCGGTAGGTTTCGGTTATTGCGCGTTCCATACTGTTTGTAACAGTATCTGCATACATAATAACCTGCCCATTGGCGTTACGTGCAGCACGCCCTATTGTCTGGATAAGGCTGGTTTCGCTGCGGAGGAACCCTTCCTTGTCAGCATCAAGAATAGCGATGAGGCTTACTTCAGGCATATCCAGGCCTTCACGCAAAAGGTTGATACCCACAAGCACATCTATTGTTCCTGTACGCAGATCACGGATTAGTTCCATACGTTCAAATGTATCAACCTCGTGGTGCATATATTTGACTTTAATCTTTTTGTGTGAAAGATATTCTGTCAAATCCTCTGCCATTTTCTTTGTAAGAGTGGTTACAAGCACCCTTTCGTTTTTGGATATGCGGATGTTTATTTCGTCAAGCAGGTCTTCAATCTGACCTTCAACAGGCTTAACTATAATTTCCGGGTCTACAAGACCTGTAGGACGGATAATAAGTTCAGTTGTGTTCTGACTGTGTTCCTTTTCGTATTTGCTTGGAGTTGCACTTACAAAAACCATCTGATTGAGTTTGTTTTCAAACTCTTCAAATTTAAGCGGTCTGTTGTCAAAAGCACTCGGCAGACGGAAACCGTATTCCACAAGATTTTTCTTTCGCGCATAATCACCGCCATACATCGCCCCAACCTGTGGGATGGTAACGTGGGATTCATCTATAAACAGCACAAAATCTTCGGGGAAATAATCCAGCAGGGTTGTGCCTGTTTCACCTGGTTTTCTGCCTGCAAAAACAGATGAATAGTTTTCAACACCTTTGCAGGTACCAACCTCCTGCAGCATTTCCATATCATACATTGTGCGCTGTGCAATACGCTGTGCCTCGATAAGTTTGCCTTCATCGGTAAACTTTTTAACCTGCCCGTCCATCTCGTTCTGTATTCTTTCCAATGCAAGTTTAAGCTTTTCATCGGAAATAATATAATGACTTGCAGGGAAAATTGCCAGATGGCTGATGGTATTTTTAACTTCTCCCGTGAGATGATTGATTTCTCTTATCCTGTCAATTTCGTCACCGAAAAATTCAATTCGGTATGCAGTTTCGTGACTGTATGCAGGATAAACCTCAACAACATCGCCTCGCACACGGAACTTGTTGCGGATAAAGTTCATATCATTACGCTCATACTGAAGTTTAACAAGTTCTTTCATCAGCTCTTCACGGCTTTTTTCCTGTCCCTGTCGTAAGGATATAACCATTTCACGATAGTCAATAGGGTCACCGAGAGAATATATACAGGAAACACTGGCAACTATAATTACATCACGACGTTCCGACAAAGACGCTGTTGCACTGTGGCGTAAACGGTCAATTTCTTCATTTATAGCACTGTCTTTTTCGATATAAACATCGGTAGACGGAATATATGCTTCCGGCTGATAGTAGTCATAGTAGGATACAAAATATTCCACCGCATTTTCCGGGAACAACTCCTTAAACTCTGTACACAGCTGTGCCGCAAGAGTTTTGTTGTGGGCAAGCACAAGTGCAGGACGATTGATTTTTTGAATAATCTGTGCCATAACATA
>JAGBFE010000032.1 GCA_018109965.1 Oscillospiraceae bacterium
GTAACAGTAAAAGTTCCAAATGCACCACTACCTTTGGCGTGCATTCTGCGTTCGGGGATAACCTCTCGGTCAAAGTGCGCAAGTTTCTCCAAAAACCAAGTAGACCTCCCAACAATAAAACACAAACCTGATTTTTAACACAAAAAGGCTGCTGCTGTGTCAGCAACACTTGCATTACACAAAGTAGTGCTGCGTGTCTTTTCCTTGCAGCAGCACTTTTTCTGCAAAAACAGGCAAAAATGTAGCCGACATCACACCTTGCAGTGTGTTGTCGGGTATTTATGTTTTCTTATCGGGATGCCGCTGTTTTGACAGATTTTTATTAAAATATGTAATAAACTGCAGTAAAAAGAAAATATTGCAAAGAAAAAACATATAAATAATGTGATGTTATCACATACATTTCACCATGGATGTGGTATATTATAATCAACAAAAGGAAATAAACCAATTTGTTGAAAATACAATCAGTTATATATAAAGGAGAATATGTTATGAAAACTAAATTTTACATCTGCCCACATTGCGGTAATCTCATCGGTATGGTAAAGGACAAAGGCGTTCCTGTAATGTGCTGCGGCCAGAAAATGCAGCCACTTGTACCAAACACAGTGGAAGCAAGCGGCGAAAAACATATTCCTGTTGCAAGCATTGAAAACGGTGTACTTACAGTAAATGTTGGCTCCGTTGATCACCCAATGGCAGCAGAACACTTTATCGAATGGGTATATGTGGAAACAGAAAACGGCGGTATCCGCCGCAATCTCAATCCTGGCGAAGCACCAAATGTAAAAATTGCACTCGGTGATGAAAAAGCTGTTGCGGTTTATGCATACTGCAACATTCACGGCCTGTGGATGACAGAAGTTTAATAATAAATAATAGAAAAACTCCTCTGTGACATTATGTGTCACAGAGGAGTTTTATTTGTATCTACTGTAAACAATTTGATTATTGATTATATTGATGCAATCTGTGTCTGACAGTCTGTTTTGTACATAACAACATCATTTGCTTTGTCAGCAGAAATATTGTTCATTATCAGCATCTGCAGTCGGTTCTCCACATTTGCAAAACTTACATCGGGGTCATAGTCCAACGGAAGTATCTGCACATCGGGGAACATTTCCTTAAGTTTTTTTGTGATACCTCTGCCTACAACATGGTTTGGCAGACAACCAAAGGGCTGCAGAATAACAAACGCCTTGCACCCGTGTTTTGCGTGGTGAATTATTTCGCCGGGGATAAGCACACCTTCACCTGCATCAAAGGTGTGGTGAATAATGCTGTCGCTGTCCTTTACAAGGTCCTGCATACGGCAGGCAGGGGAATAAAGTGGATGATTTACTGCAATTTTGTCGGTGATATCGTGTGCAATATTAAAAATATTGTTGGAAATACGGCATATCAGCTTTTGAACAAATGGTTTTTTGATTTTGTATTCTTTTACCTGACTGTCCTGATAAAAATAGGTTTTGCGGATTACATCGGTCATTCTTGCTTCTATAATTTCAAAGCCGCCAGCTTCAAGATATTTTTCAATATCGTGGTTTGCGCCAGGGTGGAAATTTAGCAGATATTCGCCAACAATCAGCACAGCAGGTTTGGTTTTGCCGCGGTCATATTCAATGTTTTTCATTGTATCCACCGCTTTGGCAAAACCTTTTTTTATACTCTGTATGCCGCCTTTTTCCATACTTTCAATAAGAACGTCCATTGCTTTTTCAAAGGCTGCATCGGTACTGCCTCTTACCTTTTCATAAGGGCGTATTTTGCGCAGAAGTTCTTCCAGAACATCAATCATTGGCAGAACAATGGCAGTTCTTATCATAGTCGCGAGGCTCATTTTGAAACCGGGATGGATATTGTGATAATCGGTATCATCGTTTGTGATTATTGGTATATGCGGATATCCTGCATCATCCAGTGCTTTTCTCAGCAAGGCACCATAATGGGTAAGGCGGCAGTCACCTATGTATTTTGCCATAGCAACAGCAACCTGTTTATCGTCATATTTTCCGCTTTTTATGGCGGCAATTGCTTCACCTATAACAATTTGTGCAGGAAAACAGATGTCGTTGTGCACATACTGTTTGCCGTA
>JAGBFE010000272.1 GCA_018109965.1 Oscillospiraceae bacterium
ACCTGAAATCTTTGCAGAGATACTGGAGCAGAAATGCAATAACAACAGTCAGAATAAAAAGAAATATTTTGAAGCAGAATTAAACAAATTATCCAAGAGATACGAACAGCTACTTTTACTGTTTGAAAAACTATATGAAGATAATGTATGCGGCAAAATAGAAGATGACTGGTTCAAAATTATGTCTAAAAAATATTCAGATGAAAAAGCAGAAATATCTGTTTCTATTTCTAAAATAAAAGCTGAACTTCTGATAATTGATGGTGAACTCTCAAACAAAGACCACTTTATCAGTGCTGTTAAAAATTTTTTACGATTTGATGAAGTAAATGCCGAAATACTGAAAGCTCTTATTGATAAAATAGAAATATATCACGCTGAAGGTTCTGGTAAAAGCCGAACACAGAGAATTATCATTCACTACCGTTTTATCGGTGTGTTGGATATTCCAAAAGAATTTCAAAACGATAATATTACTTTGGAACCCCGTGCAGGAGTGCGCATAGAATATATCCCTACAAAAGAAAAAACTGCATAAACAAAAAAAGAGCAGGTATTTCTACCTGCTCTAAAAAATCACTATTTTTGAATAAAAAAATAAACGGACAGTCATTTGGTTTATGACTATCCGTTATGGTGCGGATGACAAGACTTGAACTTGCACGATATTGCTACCACTAGCCCCTCAAGCTAGCGTGTCTGCCGATTCCACCACATCCGCAAACTTGTGCGTTCTTTTGAACGCTTAAATATAATATCACAAGTTTATTCTGTTGTCAACACTTTTTTCTAAATATTTTCAGGAATTTCTGAGACAGAAATATTTTCTACCTTTCTCAGCTTGCGTTCCATAACATTTGTTCGTGTGGTCGCAAGTTTATCAAGTTCGTCGCTTGCCTGTCGCATATATTTTTGTGTTTTCTGCAAAGCTTCACTGAATTTACCAAATTCAGTATTAACCTCCTGAAGCACCTTCCACACTTCACCCGAACTTTTTTGAATGGCAAGGGTTTTAAATCCCATTTTAAGGCTGTTAAGCAACGCAGCCATTGTTGTAGGTCCCGCAATATTTATATGTTCTTTCTGTAATTCTTCAATAAGTCCCTCACGCACAATCTCTGCATACATACTTTCAAGAGGGATAAACATAATTGCAAATTCAGTGGTATACGGCACATCTATATATTTTGAGCTGATGTCCTTTGCAAAACTTCTTATTCGCAGACGCAGTTCCTTGCGGGCCGCATCAAGTTCTGTTTTATTTCCGCTTTCATATGCATCCTGAAGTTTCTGGTATGCATCAAGCGGGAACTTTGCATCAATAGGCAGATACACATATCCGTCATCATGGCCCGGCAGTTTAACCGCATATTCGACACGGTCCATAGAATTTTTCTTTGTGGCAATATCCGCCTCATACTGGTCAGGTGTAAGAATATCTTCCAGAATAGCCCCAAGCTGAACTTCGCCAAAAATGCCTCGGGTTTTAACATTGGACAGAACCTTGCGCAAATCATCAACACCTTCGCCTACTTTTTGCATTTCACCAAGCGATTTGTAAACCTGTTCAAGACGTTCACTTACCAGCTTGAAGCTCTGATTGATGCGGTCTTCAAGGGTTTTCTGCAGTTTTTCATCAACTGTCTGGCGCATTTCATCCAGCTTTTTCTCATTGCTTTCCTGCATATCTCCAACTTTTTTCTCAAGTGTTGCTCGCATTTCGGAAAGTTTTTCTTCGTTCTGTTTCTGGAACGCTGCAAAGCGGTCATCAAGACCTGTTGCCATTTCGGCTACCGTGCGGCGCAAAGTTGTTATGTTGTTCTGTGTATTGTCACTGAATTCCTTAAAACGCATTGTCTCAAGGTTCTGAACCGTCTGCTGATTCTGACTTTGCAGTTTCTGCTGACGTTCCATAAAATCCAGTGTATCCTTTTTGTTTTTGTCTATGCAGTCTTCCAGTTCATTCTGCAGAAAAACCATTTTGTTTTCCAGCTGTTCAGTTTTGTCCTTTTTGAGCAGTCTGGCAATTGAAATAACTATATTGACAACAAGTAAAATAATTATAATATAAAAGATATATTTATCAGTCATAATAACCCCGCAACAATAATATTAACAGTTTATAATTATATCACATTTTTCACACCAAAAAAAGAGATAATTGATGTCAGAAACTGACATCTCAATATAAGGATATTATAAAAATATGAAAAGTTCAAAAAAAATTGCACTGTGCGGTATGTTTGGTGCACTGTCCATCACAATTCTGCTTATCGGCTTTATGATACCAATGGCAACCTATGCCTGCCCTGCCCTTGCGGCGTTTTTTCTGTTGCCGATAGCATATGAATACAAGGAGAAAACCGCTTTCACTTTATACCTTGCAGTCAGCGCCCTTGCACTTATACTTATCCCCGAAAAAGAATTTGTACTGATGTATGTTTTTGTTTTCGGGCTTTACACCGCTTTTAAATTCAAAGCTGACCAAATAAAGCCAAAACTGCTGCAGCTTCTGTTGAAATCACTGTTTGCATTTTTGTCCACACTGTTTTGTTATGTGCTTTTGCTTGTGGTTTTTCCAAATCCGCTGCTTGCAGGAGAAATCGGTGACGCAGGCATTGCTCTCATTGCAGCATTTTTCATTGTTTTTGTCATCACATTTCTTATGTACGACTTTGCTGCTGGCAAAATGTTTTTGGTGTACAAATATAAAATGAGACCAAAACTGTTTAAAAACAGATAAAACCATAATATAATTTCAACAGACACACAATTTTAATATCCGTGATATTTACTTTACAAAATATTGCTGTATATGATAACAAATCCCGTCTTTTCTTTGACTGAAAGACGGGATATTTTTTATATCAAAAACAGTTCGGCAAGAAAAACCACACCACAGCAGGAAACCGCAACTTTAAACAGGTCTCCGCCAAGCCATGCGGTCACAGTGCCTACAGCCAGTGCCAGCCAGCCCGAAACCGTGCTTTGCGTAGCTGTGACAATTGCAGGGAAGGTCATTATTGACAAAGTTGTGTAAGGAACATAATAAAGAAAGGATTTTATAAATTTGTTTTTAATCTGTTTCTGAATAAGTGTAACAGGTATGGCACGCACTGCAATTGTAACTGCCGCCATAACAAAAAAGTACATATATACACTTGGTTTCATCACATTTCCTCCTCTGCATCATCCCTTGGGAACAATACTGCCGCTGCAGAAGCAATCACCAAAGTGAGTATTATTATCTTTGTGCCTTCACTCATTGAAGATAAAAACGGCACAAACTGTGCAAAACCGCTCAATGCAAAACTTGCCGCCACAACCCCAAGCACCACTTTGTCCTTGTGTGCTGCAGGGATAACAATTGCAATGAACATACCATACAGCATAACACTGAATGCACTCACCACACGCAGGGGCATCATATTGCCTGCGATAACACCAAGCATTGTGCCAAAGCTCCAGCCCGGTACTGCAGGGATAACAAGACCATATGTATACCACGGATTAAATATACCCGGGCGGGAAATTGATGCGCCAAATATTTCATCAGTTATATAATACCCTGTTATCAGCCTGTGCCCCATATGCATTGACGGGTCCATCTTCTGGCTTAAAGAACAGCTCATAAGCAGATAACGGGCATTGATGATAAGTGTTGCAACCGCTGTTTCCAGCAAGGTTGCGCCCCCCGCAATCATTGTGAACCCGATATATTCACCTGCTGACGCCATACACAATGCACTCACCAGAAACCCCTGCCCCGGTGTCAGTCCCACTGCTTTTGCTGCAATGCCAAGAGAAAAGGAAACTGCAAAGTAACCGAGCCCTATCGGCACACCGTCTTTTATACCGTTTAACAAAACAGCCCTGTTTTCTTTAAACGGGAATGTTTTCCCCATACATATCGCCTCTTTTAACCTATTTTTCAAGTTCTTTAATCAGCTCACTCATTACATTACCGATTTTATCGTGAAAAACCAGATCCGCTTTTGCATCGCTCTGTGTTTTTTCCATATTTATAACCACAAGGCTGTTGCCCTGGAAATAGTTTACAAAACTTGCAGCCGGATAAACTGTCAATGATGTGCCGCCGATAATAAGAACATCAGCCTCCCATATTGCACGGATAGTCTGTTCGATAACAACATTATTCAGATTTTCTCCGTACAGTGTTACATACGGCCTTACCACACTGCCACAGCGTTCGCAGTACGGCACAGGCTTTGTTACATCTGCAATATATTCAAGGCTGTGATTTTTGCCGCATTTTTCACAGTAATATATATCAGCCGAACCGTGCAGCTCCAGCACATTGCTGCTGCCTGCCTTCTGATGCAGTCCGTCAACATTCTGTGTTACAACCGTAACCTGTTTGCCCATTTTTTCAAGCTGTACCACAGCATTGTGTGCTCTGTTTGGCTGTGCCTGTGCAATAAAGTATTCCCTGTAAAAATCATAGAATGTTTGTGGATTTTCTTCAAAAAATTCTATACTGAGAATTTCCTCCGGCGGAATTCCGTATTTGTTGCAGGTGTTGTATATTCCGTCTTTGCTGCGGTAATCTTTAAGTCCGCTTTCGGTTGATACCCCTGCCCCGCCGAAAAACACTATTTTTTTGTTGTTTCTGATTATCTCCGCAAACTGCTGTATTTTTTTGTCTTCCATAGTGTCGTAATAGTTGCTGATTTGTATTGTTGTTATATGCTTATTTTACCCAATATTTAATCTGCGGCTGAGGATAATCCACACCAAAGGTTTCCACTTCAACCTTTTCCATTATTTCCGGAGTTACTGCTTCGTGAACATAAAAGTTCATCTCCTCAATAAATACCTCTTTAAGCTGTGTGTCGGTCAGTG
>JAGBFE010000273.1 GCA_018109965.1 Oscillospiraceae bacterium
ACAGCCAACAACACAAGCACTAAAAAAACTGACAATAACTTTTTCACTTGCATTCTCCTTATATACTTAATCAAACATTAAATTTGCATATACTTCTTTGTTTAAATTTTTAACAAGGCAGTGCGGGACAAGTCTGCCTTCACCCAAAAACAGCTGTGAATTCTGTGACAGCTGAACTTCAAACTCTTCTTTGCCTGTCCTCTCTCTTACTGCCTGCAAAAGTCCGAGCGCATGATGTGAGCTTTTTGCAAACAGGTCTCTGACAACAATTTTGTCACTGACTTCAAAATACAAACAGTAGGCACCATCATTTTCGGCAGTTGAACCGCCCTCGGAATAAATATATTCCGCAAATTTTTCATAACCTTTTGATGAAAAATGTACAATTTCATCCTCGGCATATTTGCTGCGGATTTCTTTGAATCTTGATGCGGTAACAGTGTCAAATGATGCTGTTGCCCAAAGATTCTTTTTAACATTTATCTGTCCTTTTCTCAGGTATGTTGTATTGTCAAACCCAAGTTTTTTGTAATAATCAAACAGACTTTGCTGTGCCGGCTGTGCAACAGCAAACTGATATCCGTCCGAAAACTTGTGTTCACACACATAATTTATAAGCTGTGTGGCAAAACCTTTGCCTTCATATTTTGGCAAGGTGCAAAGACCGTAAATGTAAAAACCTTTTTTGCCATATGCTGCAAGGTCCACACCGGCAACCACCATAGATGCAATTTCATCGTTTTCTTTTACCAGATAAATTTCTTCTGTTTCACAGATATTCACTGCAAAATCAGCAAATTTATCACTGTCACCAAAAATGTCAGTCCACATCCTTTTAAGTGCAGGCAAATCATTTTTCTGTGCTTTACATATCTGCATATAATTCTCCTTTGTAAAGCTAAACTATATCCATTTTTGCAAGATATTTTGCTCTGATTTCATATGGGAAATAACTGAGCTTTGCTTTTCGCAGATTTTCCTGTCCCATATCATCTTCACGGTTTATAAATTCAAAATCCTGCAGGCAATTGCGTGCAAAATCACGGTTGATAATGGCATACGCACCATTGACATCGTGAAATGCTTTTTCCACAATCACATCGACCATTCTGTCATTGATTGGCGCTGCAAGTGTAAATGCAACAATCTGATTGTCCGCTGTTTCAATAAAACCGCCGAACACATCTGTTTTATCCATATGGGAAAGAATTTCTATTATCCCCAGCAGTTCTGAAAACAAGCCTCTGGATTCATCACAGTTGTTGCGTGCACACCATTCCCGTTCAAAATTTTTTACTCTTTCCACATTTTCTGCTGTAATAACGTGGAAACTGTATCCTTCGTTGTCACGCTCAAAACGGGAACAGTGATTGCGCTTTTTCTGATAGTTTTTACCCTGCAGGAAACTGAGGTCTTCTGTGCGGTAAATATAGTCAAAACTGTCTCGGTCCTCGATTATTTCAAAAGCATCGCCAAAGTGCTGTTCCATTGTGTTTTTCTGCTCTTCATCCATTGCAAAAATCTTGATGCGGTAGCTGTGCTGTTTTGCATCATCAATAATCATCTGCACCGCTTTTTCAAAAGGCTGTTCCCCTACAGGTGAAAGATACCAGTAAGAATTATCACCCGTTGTACGCATAAACAATTCGTTTTCACAGATTGCATATTCCACATGATGGCGGAATGACCAGATAAGCATTGTAGAAAAGCAGTGGTCACAGTTTTCCACATTATATTTTTTAAGCAATGGACTTATATATTTAAAATCAGATATTTCAATCTTTTTAAAATTTATCATATATTATAAAACCTGACTTACCACTTCAAAAATTTTGTCTGCAATTTCTTCGATGGACAGCGGTGCTTCGCCGTTGTCACATTTTATTTTTGTCCAGTTGTCATGACCGATGCAGAAAAATGCTGCATCTCTGGACTTTTTGAGATATTCCCTGTCTTTTTCGTGAATATCCTTTTTGCTTTCATCCCCAAGATATCTTTTGCTCATAAGCTTCTGTGATACTTCAGGGCTCATATCAAGATATATTACGGCATCAGGCTTTGGTATGCCTACTTTTTTGTATTCGTAGTCATAAAGCCAGTCCATAAAACTGTTCCATTCTTCCTGCGGGAGTTTTGAGCACTGATGCACACCATTGCTTGTTGTGTATCTGTCTGCAACAACTATGCCGCCATCGTTGTAAAACTGTTCCCAGCCTGTTTTAAAGCTTATGTAGCGGTCAACAGCATAAAAGCTTGATGCGGCATAAGCGTTTACTCCGTCAGGCTTATCACTCAATTTGCCTGCAAGATACATTCTTACAGGTGCGGATGAATCGCTTTTGTAGTCAGGAAAAGTCACTTTTTTGACTTTAAAATTGTTTCTTTCAAGTCTTTCAAAAAGCAGATTTGCCTGGGTTGCCTTGCCTGAACCGTCAAGGCCTTCAATAACAATCAATTTACCCATTTTATGTAAACCTTTCTGTTATTATTTTTTGATTTCAGCATATTTTGCTTTCATTTCGGCAGCCTTGCCGCAGCTCATTTTGCCTTCCTTGCATACACCGCAGGCACAGCTTGGACCGGCTTTCTGGAACAGTGCAGGAGCAACCTCCCATACAAGACGGAGCATTTCGTCTGCAAGTTCACGGATTTCCCACTGAGCTCTCATACAGCAGCGGTGTGCAAAAAAGTTGTTGAGGCTGCGTGCATTCATTGTAACAATCATTTTTGTTGTGCAGGCATTTGGAAGAATAAAACGTGCATCTTCAATCGCCTGTTTTTCTGCAGCTTTGTTTGCAGCTTTTTCGTCCATACCTTCAGCAATCATTCTTGCTTTGTGTGCAGCTTTGAGAACCTCGGTAACCTTCATATAATTTTCGCAGGCTGCATCCATTGATTTGTTGAATTTTTCCAGTGTTTCTTCATCTGCGGCAACTTCAGGTGGTGTAACAAATTCAAACTGTTTAAGATTAACATAGCGCTGGCTCTGTACACTGTAGGATGCAATTCTGTGGCGTGTTATCTGTGCAAGCAAAGCACGGGAAACACCTTCGATTGCAAAGGTAAAGCTAACGTGTTCTGTTGGACTTTCGTGACCTAAAGAAGAAAGCATCGTAACAAATTCCTTGCTTTTTTCTTCGGTAAGACCATCGAGCAATGTATCAATCTGTGCATTGGAATAACAGAGTTTTGCTGCTGCAGCAACAACTTTTTCCGGGTTAGGTGTATGCGCAATAAGTTGAACTTTCATATTTACTTTCTCCTTTAGTTGAGTTTTGTAATTGGTGTGTAGTTTGCCATAATCTTTTTGGTGCCTACACTGTCAAAATTGATTTCCAGCATAGCATCGTTTGCAAGCGGTGTGATTTTTGCAACAGTACCTTCGCCAAATACTTTGTGGAGCACCCTGTCCCCTACATTGTAGCTTGCTGCGGATTTTTTTGCAGCACCTGCTGCACCAAATGATGTTTTTGTTTTTTGCGTATTTATCAGACTGCTTGTCTGATTTGCAAAACCTGTTGCTTTCTGCACAGGGCGTCTTGTCTGTCCCATAAGGGAAGAATTCTGTGCACCAAAGCTGTTTTCCAGATTATAGCGCTTAATATTTTTATCGATAATATCGCAAACAGATTTGTCAATTTCTTCGATAAATCTTGATGGCAAAGGACGTTTTGTCTGACCGAATACCATTCTTTCGGCACAATGTGAAATATAAAGCTCCTTTTTGGCTCGTGTTATGCCAACATAAGCCAGACGGCGTTCTTCTTCGATATCATCAGGGTTATATTTTGACATTTCGCCTGGGAAGATGCCTTCCTCAACACCTACAATAAATACATAAGGAAATTCAAGACCTTTTGCGGAGTGAATTGTCATAAGGGTTACGCTGTCAGCATCTTTGTCGTAGTTGTCAATATCGCTGATAAGGCTTACTTCTTCCAGAAACGCACGGAGTGTGGCATTTTCACCGTTGTTGTTTTTGTATTCCTGCATATTGGTTACAAGCTGACCAACGTTTTCAAGGCGTGTTTTGCCTTCTTCCCCCTGTGCTGCAAGCATATCTTCGTAGCCTGTAATTCTGATAAGATTTGGAACAATATGTTCCATCGGGCAATCTTCACACAGACGTACAATCTGTTCGTAAATCTGACGGAAAGCAATCAATGCACTTGCCGCACGGGAAAGCTGTGGATAATCATAAATATTTTTGATTATCTCTATCATTGATGTGCCTTTTTCTTTTGCAAGATTTGCAATTGTTTCCACTGTTGTATTGCCGATTTTGCGTGCAGGGGTATTTATAATACGTTTAAGACGCAAATCATCATCAGGGTTGATTGCCACATTGATGTATGCAATTATATCCTTGATTTCCATACGGTCATAAAAGCGGTGACCGCCGATAATGCGGTATGCTATGCCGCTGCGTGCCAAAGCATTTTCTACGGCACTTGACTGCATATTCATACGGTACAAAACAGCATGGTCACTGAGTTTTGCACCTTTTTTCACATTTTCGCCGATGATGTCAACAATGTTGCGGCTTTCATCAAACTCTTTTGGCAGTGAGTAAATTTTTACCTTTTCACCCTCGCCTTTGCTTGTCCACAATGTTTTGCCTTTTCGGCCCTGATTGTTCCTGATAACAGAGTTTGCTGCATCAAGTATATTTGATGTAGAACGGTAGTTCTGTTCAAGACGGATAACCTGTGCACCGGGGAAATTTTCTTCAAAGTTAAGAATATTTTCGATGGTAGCACCACGGAAACGGTAGATACTCTGGTCGTCATCACCTACAACACAGAGGTTGTTGTGACCTTGTGCAAGGAGATGCACAAGCTCAAACTGCGCTGTACTTGTGTCCTGATACTCGTCCACCATTATATATTTATATCTGTTCTGATAGTATTCCAGAACTTCATCATTTTCTTTAAAAAGCTGTACTGTGTAGTAAATCAGGTCATCAAAGTCAAAAGCGTTTGCTTTTTTGAGACGTTTCTGATATTCCTCGTAGCATTTTACCACAAGCTTTTCGTGGGCGTTTGCAGCATATTCTGCTGCTTCCTGCGG
>JAGBFE010000274.1 GCA_018109965.1 Oscillospiraceae bacterium
CACTTTGCAACACTTTGGCGGGAGACGGAAATTATCTCGGCAATAGCTTCAAGGGTGTATCCGCTGCGATATCTCAGCAGCTTAAGGTTATCTGCAATACATAAATTCATACTTTATTCCTCCTTGCAGATTAAATTATAAATCTGATTTTTTCAAATAACAATAAACCGCAGTTAACCCGTTTGGTTAAAGGCGGTTGCACAAAAAACTGACAGGGCATTAAATTGCTCTGTCAGTATAAAGCGTTGTTTTATTGGTCAGCACACTGCAAAGCAAGCTGTGTGCAAAACTGCTCAAAGTTGGTCTGTGTTCCGCAGCTGTCAAAACTGAACTGCTGATAAATGTCTTTGTCGCCTTTCCAGTACAGATACATCCACGGACCGCTGCTGCCGCTTTCGGTGCTGTCGGATCTTTTGGTTACTGTGCCTGCCTGCAGATAGCCATACAGTTGATCTGTCTGTGACGGGGAAAGTTCAGTGCTGCCGCTTTCAGTAATGTCGGTTTCGGTCAATGGCAGATGATTGCCCTCCCGTTTTTCGCAGTAAAAATACAGTTTGTCGTTTTCGGCATAAAAGCGGTATCTCTGCCACTGGGGAGGAAAAGCGGTGGAAGCATGGGTGTATACAAATTCGGAAATGTCATTGCAGGCAATGTCTGTGCCCACAGACATTTTTCTGTTTTTTGTCACAGCAAAAATCAATACAACTGCCACAACGGCAATTATGGTGCATACAATACCCGTCACAAGCCATTTCCCCTTTCTATCACGGATTTTTTGTCTGTATGTACGAAGCATCTTTTTCGCCTGCCTCTCTGTATTATAGTACAGTTTTATTATACCATATATAGCAGCAAAATGGCAGAGAATTTGTTCTCTGCCATTTTTTGCAATAGATACAGGTATGCCGCAGCACGGCGGATATCAGCTTTGTGTGGACGGCTATCCTGCCTTGTCGATATAAACCTTTTCGGTGTTGTCCATACTGTCCAGCATATTCTGTGCAAAAACCGCGTAGCCGCGCTCCACCTGGTTTACAAAAACGTGGGTCACAGCGCCCACAAGTTTTCCGTTCTGTATTATGGGGCTGCCGCTCATACCCTGCACAATGCCGCCCGTAACATTCAGCAGTCTGGGGTCGGTAATGCGGATAATCATATTTTTGTTGCTGTTGCTGCCGTTAAGGGCAATTTTTTCAATAACAATGTCGTATTTTTGCGGCGTACTGCCGCTGACGGTGGTCAGTATCTGTGCCGCCCCCGTTGTTATATCCTGGGGAGGTGCAACAGCCATAATATTATCTTTGGGAACATCAAAAACGGTGCCGTAAACTCCGTTTGTGCTGTTGGCAAGTATTTTGCCTGTGGCAAAGGAGGAGGTGAAAATACCTTTCAGTTCTCCTGCTTCGCCGTTGCGGGATTTTGTTACACCTGTGATTTTTACAGGCACAATTTCACCCGACAAAAGCCGTATATCCTTTTGGGTGTCAGCATCCTTTATTCCGTGACCAAGGCCTGCAAACATACTTTTCTGTACATCATAAAAGGTCATTGTGCCAACCCCTGCGGAGGAATCACGCACCCACATACCTGTGCGTGGGGTGTTGGCTGTCACGTCAACAACGGGGGCAAAGGTTGCGCTCATCTCCACACCGTCCCGCAGAAAAACAGCTGTCATATCTGCAGTTCCGTTTTTTTCAAGATATTTTTCCACATCATCTATGCTTTTGATTTCAGTATTGCCAAGGCGTATTATTACATCCCCGGCTTTTATACCCGCATTTTTGGCGGGGCAGGTGTATCCTGCGGAAGTTTCAATGTCAGAAAACCCAACCACCATAACTCCGTCGCTGAACATTTTTATCCCAAAAGGTATGCCTGCAACCGCCACTTTGCGCACATCTGAAGCCGAAACATTGACTTCCCGCAGAGGGACAACACCAAACAGCTTTGCCGAATATTTAAGGGCCTGTGACGGGGCGGTTACCGCACGGTGGGTGCTGTGACCTGCAGGTGTAACGGTGACCATGGGCAGACTTTTTATATTCACCTGACCGTCCTGTGTGCTGTATAAATCGTCAGGTATCTGAAAATAAACATAAACAGCAAATGCGGCAAAAAGCGCAGTGCCGCTTAAAAATATTTTAATACACTTTTTA
>JAGBFE010000275.1 GCA_018109965.1 Oscillospiraceae bacterium
CCAGCAATGTACCGCTTTTTGCACCCTGGTCAACACGGTCGTATTTGCGTGCGCCAACGTTCTGGCCTGCATAGGTTGTAAGTGCTGTACCAAAGCTGAAGTTTGGCATCATTGCAAAACCGTCAACACGCATGATGATAACGTTTGCAGCGATAACCATTTCGCCAAAGCTGTTGGTCAGGGACTGTACCATAACCATTGCCATTGAGAAAATTGCCTGTGTAAGACCGGACGGCAAGCCAAGACGCACAATGTCCATACTGTATTTCTTTTCCATTTTAAGGCTGCCGGCGTTAAGATGAAAGACATCGGTCATTTTGAGGATTTTGAACAGACAGCACAGTGCGGAAACAGCCTGTGCAATAACAGTTGCCAAAGCAACACCGGCAACACCCATATTGAGTCTTGCAACAAAATAAAGGTCAAGAGCAATGTTGATGCCGCAGGCAATCAGCAGATAAACAAGGGCTGAAACCGAGTCTCCCAGACCTCTCAGTACACCACTGAGAATATTGTAATAGCTCATACCTGCAACGCCGATAAGCAGGATGAACAGATAGTCGTGGCACCAGTCAAAAATAGAATCAGGTGTGCCAAGCATATGAAGCATAGGATCTACCACAACCAGACTGAGCGCCATAATTACGAGAGAAACAACGGCGGTCAGTGATAAGCTGTTGCCGATTGATTTTGCAAGGCTTTCCTTGTCTTTGGCACCAAAGTATTGGCTTACCATAATGCTGGAACCGGTGGAAACACCAATAAAAAGAACAAGCAAAAGATTGTAAACAGGTGCGGAGCTGCCAACAGCGGCAAGGGCATTGTCACCAACATATTTGCCAACAACAATGCTATCCACAGTGCTGTAAAGCTGCTGTGCAATGTTGCCTATCAGCATTGGGAAAGCAAACAGAATGATTTTGTTAAGAGGGGCGCCTTCAGTCATATCAGAAGGTGCAAATAACTTCTTTAAATTCACTTTTTTCCTCCATATTTATTCATATACTACAATAAATCAATTTTATCATATACAAATTATATTGTCACGAAAAAATTGAAATTTCACAACCATACAAATAAAAAACGGGAAAATCTAAAACAGATTTTCCCGTGGAATGTTATTAAAAAACAACTGCAAAAATAATCGGAATTGTTATGCAGGCAAACAAAAATGCCATAAGTGCCATGCTTGCAGGCACTGTTGTGTCCTGGCCGTAAGCACTGGGTATAATGATGATGTTAAGACCAAGAGGCATTGCGGCAGATATAACACTGCATATATATACTGTTTCGCTGATTGGCAAAAATTTAAATGTGAGTGCAACAATCAGCGGCAAAACAACAAGGCGGCAAAGGGCGATGAGATAAACTCTGATATCCCTGAACACTTTTTTGATGTCAATATATGCAATGGACATACCTGTCATCAGCATTGCAACAGGTGACATACAGTTTGAACAGTTGGAAATCACGCTGTTTACTGCATCGGGCAGGGGGATTTGTGTAATACCTATGACCATACCGATAAGCATACCTATAAACATAGGATTGATGAATTTTTTCAGATTGTCCTTAAGGCTGCTGCCACCTTTGTTTGGAATAAGCAGTGCAGGCACACCCCAAAGGTAAATTATTATCCATATCGGCAGTGTGAAAACAATGTATTCAAAGAAAATATCGGGGAACAATGCTCCGACAACAGCAGTGCCCATAAAACTGAAGTTGGAAAAACTGAGACCGTATATGCAGATGTTGCGCATATATTTTTCTTTGATAATCATTACCGACAGTATGTATGCAATCACAATTACCGCAAGCTCGGCAATGGTGCTGTCAAGAAAAATTTTGCCTGTTGTCTGCAGATTGTCCACAGTGAACTTGTCAATAAAGGTACCCATTACAAGTGCGGGCATAAATATGTAGTTTTCAAGCTTTGCCAGTATCGAGTCGGAATTTTCCGGCATTATTTTGAAACGGCACAAAACATATCCCATTATGATAAACATAAAAAGATAAAGGGTCTGATTAAGTGTAGAAAAAAACAGTTCCATTGTTGTGTAAAATCATTGCTCCTTCATATACTTTCATATTATGATAGCACCAAAATTTTTCCATATCAAGCAATGTAAGCAAAAAAATAAAGGGCAAACAATTTTGCCCTTTAAAATGTTTTATAAAATCAGCCAGTGATAAGTTCAGGTGCTTTTTCTTTAAGAAGTTTTGCAGCTGCTTCATCAACAACAACAATTGCATCGTTGTGGAGCTGAAGTACAGAAGCAGGAACCTGAGGAGTGATATCGCCTGCAACCATTTTGCAGATGATTTCAGCTTTGCCTTCACCTGTTGCAACCAAAAGCACTTTTTTTGCACTCATAATTGTTTTGATGCCCATTGTGTAAGCCTGTGTAGGTACATCTTCTTTCTTTTCAAAGAAGCGTGTGTTTGCATCGATTGTGCTCTGTGTGAGGTCAATCAGGTTTGTGCCTTTTGCAAAGCAGTCAGCTGGTTCGTTGAAACCAACATGGCCGTTATGGCCGATGCCAAGCAGCTGAATGTCAACTCCGCCAAGGTCGCTGACAACTTTGTCATAACGTGCACATTCTTTTGCAGCATCTTTTTCTGTGCCGTCAGGAATGTTTGTGTTTTCCATATTGATGTTGATGTGTTTGAACAGGTTGTCATACATAAAGTATGCATAGCTCTGGTCGTTGTCTTTTGTCAGACCAACATATTCGTCGAGGTTTGCTGTGTGACATTTTGAAAAATCCAAATCGCCGTTTTCGTATTTTTTGATAAGGTTCTGGTATGTGCTGATTGGGGAAGAACCTGTTGCAAGGCCAAGCACGCTGTCCGGTTTGAGTGTAATCTGTGCAGCAATGATGTTTGCAGCAACGCGGCCAAGTTCTTCGTAGTCTTTAGTAACAATAACTCTCATTGTAGAATTTCCTTTCAAAATTAAAGATACCTGTCAAAACAACAAGTTAAAAGGTTGTTAAAGTCTGGGTATAAACCCACTGTCTGTATTATGAATAACACTAAAATTTATTCGCAACACAGCTTTAACGTAACAATTATATACCCAAAATACAGCAAATACAAATATTTTTTGTTAATTTTTTTAGTTTTGTATTAAAAAACAGTTTCACAAACCTGGAAAAACCATTTTCTGTATATATAAACAAAATTATATAAAAGCTGATAATAATAAACGGCCAAAGGCATCAGAACAACAAAACAGAAAGCTTTTTATGTCTGAAAACGGGATGGCTTTTTATCGTGATATCACAGGGCAGGCTGTTGTTTATAATTATATATAATTCAACTGGGAAATATTGTGTTGACACAGTATAGACATTATGATAATATGCATATATCCCCCCATAGGGGATAAGGAGGGCATATGGAACACAGACATACCGATACAAAAAATGTTATAAACAGACTGTCAAGAGCTATAGGACATCTTGAGGCGGTAAAACAGATGGTGGAGCAGAGCAGAGACTGCAGTGAAGTGCTGATTCAGCTTGCGGCTGTCAAATCTGCCATAAACAATACAGGCAAAATAATTCTCAAAGACCATCTGAATCATTGTATAACCGATGCGGTAAAAAATGATGACAGCAAAGCGCTTGAAGAAATCAACAAAGCAATAGACCAGTTTGTAAAATAGAGGAGAAATATGGAAACAAAACAGAAAAAAGCAATATTTTTTGCACTGCTTGCGGCGGTGCTTTATGCAATAAACTCACCTGTTTCAAAACTTTTGCTTAATAACGTGCCTGCAAAAATGATGGCAGCATTTTTGTATCTAGGTGCAGGCCTTGGACTTTTTATTATGGGCATTGTGCAGAAGATGACAGGGATGAAAAGCGAAGAACAGCCGCTGACAAAAAAGGAACTGCCGTATACAGTTGCAATGGTTGTGCTGGATATTGCAGCACCGATTTTTCTTATGTTCGGGCTTTTGCACACAACAGCGGCAAACGCATCATTGCTCAACAACTTTGAAATTGTTGCAACATCAGTTATCGCTCTTGTGATTTTTAAAGAAGCGATTTCAAAAAGACTGTGGCTTGCTATCGGACTGGTTACCTTGTCCAGTATGATACTTTCGTTTGAAGATGTCAGCAGCCTTGACTTTTCCTTCGGTTCAATTTTTGTGCTGCTGGCCTGCATTTGTTGGGGTCTGGAAAACAACTGTACCCGCAACCTCTCAAGCAAAAACCCACTGGAAATTGTGGTTATCAAAGGTTTTGGCTCGGGCTTTGGTGCAATGGCAATCGCTTTTGCAACAGGGGAAAGTCTGCCGTCATTTGTGTATATCTTAATGGCACTTCTGCTTGGTTTTGTAGCTTACGGACTCAGTATTTATTTTTACATCTATGCACAGCGTGACCTTGGTGCAGCAAAAACTAGCACATATTATGCTGTTGCACCGTTTGTTGGCGCAGGTTTGTCACTTCTGATTTTCCGTCAGCTGCCTTCAGTTACATTTATTGTTGCACTTGTAATTATGGCTGTCGGCACATACTTTGCTTCAACGGAAGAAGCGTAATATAAATATATAAAATTAAATGCAGGATACACATTTTGTGTATCCTGCATTTTTTAGAGACTTTCGTGTTTTACAATAGGGGAGAAACTCTCCTATGAAAGAAAAATTTCTCTGAAAACAAAAAAATCTCAATCAGTTGATTGAGATTTTTCTGGTCTGAGTGACCTGACTTGAACAGGCGACCTCTACCACCCCAAGGTAGCACACTACCAACTGCGCCACACCCAGATTTTCATAACGTATTTATATTACCAAACTTGATATAATTTTTCAAGCGGTTTGACAATAAGATGCATTTTTTCACAAAAACAAACGGATGTATGTGTTTTGCACACATCCGTTTTTACTTGTGACGTGTTGACAGTGTTTAAAATCAGA